>JAAFHZ010000075.1 GCA_013297675.1 Synechococcales cyanobacterium bin59.metabat.ball.084
TAAATCTTCACGGATGCCCAGCTTAAATAATGGCATCAACCACCGACCAAAGGCTGCACCGATTTGGAAACTGTCGCCAATCACATTGGCTGCTTGAATAATATCGGCCTGTTCTAGAGCACGTACCGTGATGGTGCCGATCGTGCCAGTGGTAAATTTCTCATTCAGGACGACGGGCGGATTAGAAAGATAAAAAGAGGAATCCACGGTGCGTAAAATTCTAGAGAGCCTGTAGAAATTATACTTATTTTTTTTCCAGACCGAAGCAATATTGATGAAGGTTAACAAAATGTTGGCTGGCTGGGCAGTAGAATATTCGTTGAATTGATTAAGATTCTAAAAATTTCCCAAACATATCCAATCCAGAATTATTTTCAGAGGCTGACATGGAAATCGGTGTACCAAAAGAAACCAAAGACCGCGAATTTCGGGTGGGCTTGATGCCTAGCGTTGTCCGAGCTTTGGTGGAGCAAGGACATTCTGTAGCAGTAGAAAGCAATGCTGGGCTGGGTTCTGGTTTTAGTGATGCAGACTATCAACAAGTGGGTGCTAAGACCGTTGATGCCGATACGGCCTGGGCACAGCAGATGGTGGTGAAAGTAAAGGAGCCATTAATTGCGGAGTATGGCTATCTCAAACGTGGTCAGTTGCTATTTACCTATTTGCATTTGGCCGCTAATCGCAAATTGGCTGAACAGTTGATTGCTAGCGAGGTACAGGCGATCGCCTACGAAAGCGTGGAGGCCGATCGGCATTTTCCGCTGCTGGCTCCCATGAGTGTAATTGCTGGACGGCTATCGATTCAGTTTGGGGCGAGGTTTCTAGAAATTCAGCAGGGTGGTAGTGGGGTGTTACTCAGTGGGGTGCCGGGAGTAGCTCCGGGTAAGGTGACTATTTTGGGTGGTGGGATTGTGGGTATGGAGGCAGCCAGGATGGCGATCGGCTTGGGTGCTAACGTGCAAATTTTAGATGTGAATGTCGATCGGCTTTCTTATTTAGAAAATATCTTTGGGGCGCGGGTTAATTATCTCTATAGCAATAGTCATAATGTGGAAGTTGCTGTCACCGATGCTGATTTGGTGATTGGGGCGGTGTTGATTCCTGGCAAACGTCCGCCTACTTTGGTAACAAAATCGATCGTAGAAAAAATGCGTCCTGGTTCGGTGTTGATTGATGTGGCGGTAGATCAGGGGGGCTGTATGGAAACTCTGCGCCCGACTTCTCATAGTGAGCCGGTATATACCGAGTATGGTGTGGTGCACTATGGAGTGCCCAATATGCCCGGTGCGGTGCCGCGCACGGCCACTCAGGCTTTGAACAATGCCACTGCTCCCTATGTGTTGCAGTTGGCCAATGATGGCATGTTAGCGCTGGATAAAAATCCGGCGTTGGCGAAGGGTTTAAATGCCAGCTATGGTCAGCTCGTGCATCCAGCACTACTCCAAGAGTTTCCTGATTTGGGATAGCTTGAACAATATTAATATTGCCTGTAGGTTCCCATGTATGCCAAATTAACTAATCACTAGATTTAACGAGCATTTTATATTCTTGTGAGCCGATCTTAATCGTGAAGCTAGTAAACATCATCATGAGAACCAACGTTCAAGAGCAGTATTTCCATCTCACCAGTATCTGAATCTGGCAAAAACTCGAACAAAATCCGGTAACTGTAGTCGATCGAGCATGACCAAACATTCTCCAAATTACCCATGAGCTTATGAGTTTTCAAACTTGGATGATATATATCGGCAGTCATTTGCAGCAGAGCCTGCTCGATCGCCAACCGGAGTTGAGGATTCCGGCGTACCAAACGTTTAAAAGCCCTGATTGATTTTGGTGTCCAGCCAATCTTCATGGCTCATCTAGCTCAGACATAAAATCACTGACTGAACCAAATTGGACATTTCCTGATCGATATTCTTCTCGTACAGCCTTTACCTCTGATACCAAATCTTGGTATTTAGTTTGCTGAATTCTTTGTCGTAAAACATCTAAAAGCTCCAACCGCTGATCCACAGATAGCTGCTCAGCAGCTTCGATCGCCTTCTGAAAGGCTGATTCAGAATGAAGATTAATCATAAAATGCTCAATTTTGCCAAAAGATTGATCGTCCAAGAAAATACTAGCATTAATAACTATAAAGATGTTGTGGACCCCAACATTATCTGTGTGGTGGGCACTGCCCACCCTTGACTTTTAAGACAATTGCTACAACTGCTTGTCTAAGCAACCTGTGGCCGATCGGGCACCATATCTTCAGGGAACTCTACCCCATGCAGACTAGGCAAAGGTGCTGGTTTGGATGTGGCTGCCAGTAACCGAGGGACTTTGCCGCTGTTGTAGACGCGAAATTCGGTTTCGATATTGGCTGCTTGATCTCTTACGGCCTGATTGAGTACTAATGAGCCGCTTTGGTCAGAGATCGATCGATGGAGTTGATTCCCGGCAAACGTTCGCCTACTTTGGTAACAAAATCGATCGTAGAAAAAATGCGTCCTGGTTCGGTGTTGATTAATGTGGCGGTAGATCAGGGAGGCTGTATGGAAACCTTGCGTCCGACTTCTCATAGTGAGCCGGTATATACCGAGTATGGCGTGGTGCACTATGGAGTGCCCAATATGCCCGGTGCGGTGCCGCGCACAGCCACTCAGGCTTTGAATAATGCTACTGCTCCTTATGTACTACAGTTGGCCAATGATGGCATGTTGGCACTGGATAAAATCTGGCGTTGGCTAAGGGGTTAAATGCCAGCTACGGTCAGTTGGTGCATCCGGCGCTACTCCAAGAATTTCCAGACTTGGCTTGATTGCTTAAGACAACCGTATTGAGGTCAACGCAATCTATTGCTACGGTTTGGGTATTATCTACATTAGTGTTTCAAATACCAAATTAATACTAATGAATGCTATAATTTTGGTACCGGTGTTAATGCTCATCTTAATGGGCACTATGATGACAGCGCAATATATGCCGGTAGTAATTGCAGAACTTAAAAAACAAAATGAAAGGTTATCTATAATAATCGAGCATCTTGATAATGCTCAACGCTCTAATAATTAGGTCTCTACGTATGCCAAATCAACTAATCACCAGATTTTTTATCTCTGTCAACTAGGTGAAAATTCTCGCCGGAAATCTACTGTAGGCGATCTGCTTCTCATTTGTGCTATCGTGTGTACACAACTTGTTTTCCTTGATAAAGAGTCGTCAGTACTATGGAAAAGGTAGGTATCCGAGAGTTCCGCAATAATATTACTAAGTATGTAGATGGCAATGCTCCCTTAACTGTGATGAAGCATGGTCATACTGTTGGCTACTACATTCCAGTGCGGCAGAAACCTGAAGCAGAAGATTATCGGGCTTTGCAGCAGGCTGCACAGATTTTTGACAAGATGATGCAAGAATGTGGCCTTGAGGAAGAAGTTTTGTTGCAAGAGTTTCAAGAAGTTCGTCGCCAGAAAAAGTCTGAGAGTTAGGATATGTTCGATCGCTCTAGAGCCTTGGTGCTTGATGCCAATATTCTGATTCGGGCTGTGCTTGGTAAGCGAGTTCGTTTGTTGATCGAACAATATGTAGCTCAGGTATTTTTGTGTGCGCCTGATCTTTGTTTTATGGAAGCAGAACTTCATCTGCCTGAAATTATTGCTAGGCGAGGTGGAGAGAGGGAATCGGCAACTGTTTTACTGACAGCTCTGTCTCCATTCATCGTCGAAATTGATGCATCGTTTTACGATCCATACCGCGACAAAGCTCAGAAAAGAATTGGTGCTCGTGATCCTGATGATTGGCATGTAGTGGCAGTTGCACTTTTATTGAATTGTCCAATATGGACTGAAGATAAAGACTTTTTTGGAGCGGGTATTGCTACCTGGACGACCGATCGGGTGCATTTGTATCTCAATGACAGTTGCTGAAGTACGCTATAAAATGCTCGTTTTACAGAAAATATCTAGGATTGTTTCAAGCAACCTGTGGCCGAGCGGGCACCATATCTTCAGGGAACTCTACACCATGCAGGCTAGGCAAAGGTGCTGGTTTGGATGTGGCTGCCAGTAACCGAGGGATTTTGCCGCTGTTGTAGACGCGGAATTCGGTTTCGATATTGGCTGCTTGATCTCTTACGGCCTGATTGAGAACTAATGAGCCGTTTTGGTCAGAGATCGATCGATGGAAAGTGCCGGGAGGGATTTGTAAAATGTCGCCATTGGCTTCTAGGCGCACAATATGAAACGGGTGTGCCCAAGTAAAATTTACTAGATAAAAAGTGCGGCCACCAGATAGAGCCAGCAGATTATCTTCTTGGTGGGAATGCATATAAAATTGCCAACTGCCATCTTCGCTATCGTTGGGACTAATGGCTGGCCCTTGGTGAAACACCAAATCTCTGGCGTTAGATTTATCGATGGTAATATTGAAAAATTTTACCCCCGGGGTATCCCGAAATTTTTCGTAAGAAATCATTTGAAACATAGATGGACTCCTCAATCTTGGTGGTTAGATTTCTCCTTCCCTCCATTGAGTTTAACTTTCTCAAAAGCTATTTTGCCACCACAAAATATACCAAATAGCATTTAATTTTTTGGTTTGTTGTTGATGATACAAAATGCTATTTGGCAAATTCTAAGGGACTTTGATCGCGGCGATGTCTGATGGGAATTGGTGTTCCTTGTTTATCGCCTACCAAAGCCGCTGCTTTTTCCAGGGATTCCCGTAGATGCTTAGCAGCATAGATAGACATATCGCGGGGCACACTAATTCGATCGCGCAAATATCTTAAAGCCTCATCAGCACCAGCCGGAGGAGGAGGAGTTTCACCGGTCATCATGCCAGTTAGAGCACATCTTAAAGCTTCATCGATCACCTGATCTGGTGCCGGATTCACCCGGATGATATTAAGGTGATGACGCAGGACTCGGTACAAAGCTTCAGCTTTAGCGGTGGCTGGTTCGGGGTAAGTGACATCGGGCAGGCCAAACCACGGACCGTGATCTACTTTGGCTTTGTTAATCGCCGTTTGAGGATCACCATTTTCGTAACAGCCGCCCATTTGGGGCGGTAAATCGTGGGCATGGGTATGAAAGTCGCTTTGGGTACCCCGATAAGTAGGGCGGGTTTCCATGGCATCAAACCAGGCAGCAAAGCGAGGATTATCGCGTAAGGAGTAGCCTTTGTAGTAATAAAGGCTGGCATTCATTCTTTCCACGTAGGGGGTAAAAATTACGTCAGCGGTGCCGAATTCGGCTAAAAAGTAATCGCCAGGAGTGCTGCTGAGGGCGACTTCTATTTGTTCTACTACTGCTGTAAACTGATTGCAGTTATCTTGCTCTTGGCGGGCAGAGCTGCTGGGATAGCAAAGCCAGCTACACCAAGCCCGAAATAAGCGACGTTCTAGAGCACGGAGTTGCATAACTTGGGGATTGGTCATGCCAAGGCTTAAAGCACCAAAGGCTTGTTCTAAGGCAATTAAAATATCATCGCTTTCAGTAATTATTTTGCCATCGAGTTCCAATGCGGGCAACATGCCAGAGGGGACTTTTTGTTTGTACCAGCTCTCTTTTTCTCCATAACAAAACATGGTTACTTTTTCGATGCGGTAAGGAATCTGTTTTTCTTCTAACCACAGCCAAATTTTTTGGCAGTAGGGACACCAAGCGTGGTTATCGCGGTAGAGAGTGACCCGCACGGCAGATTCTGGTTGACCAAAGAGGCGGAGACGGGCTTGGGCGTTAGTAGGGCCTTCGATCGGGTCTATTTGCCAATCGGTGAGGGCGGCGAGTTCTGTCCAGGTGAGAGGAATAGTAGTCATGGGGGCAGGCTATCAGGGTTGCTTTTGCATTCTAAATGAGATGTGGGGAACGGTGTAGAGATCAATCTCCGTTGATGTGAATCACCAATTCTCGGGAATGGCCAATCTGTCGATGCTCCCAGATGTAAATGCCCTGCCAAACCCCTAAAACCATGCGTCCTCCAAAGATCGGGATTTGTTCGGAAGTCTTGGTTAACACGGTGCGAATGTGGGCTGGCATATCGTCGTAGCCTTCGGTGCTATGAATATAATGATCGCCTTCGGGCACCAATTTGCTAAAAAAATTGGCCAAGTCTTCTAAAACATCGGGGTCGGCATTTTCTTGAATGGTTAAACTCGCTGAAGTATGGCGCAAAAACAGATGACAGATTCCCACCTGAATTCCTGATGCTGTGACCGCAGCCTGCACCTGGGCTGTGATATTTTGCAAAGATTTACCAACGGTGCGACATGTTAGAGCTTTTTGATAATGGGGCATATTATTAAAGTGTTACAAGGGTGAATCATGATATTTTCACTAGTTACTGATGTCCTTAGTGAAGTATCTTTAGGTATTAGGTAAGGTGATAGCTCCCTACCCTAACCCCCAAATTTTGAGGCCAACCAGCTTGTCCCCCCATGTATTTTACAACCCGGAGAACTGCCGCAATGAAGCCGAAGTAGAAAGCAAATTTATTGTCTACTATCTGTTGCCTGCTTTGGGCTATGACCCAAGCAATTGGTATCAAGAAGTGACGGTGGGGCGACTGCGCCTAGATTTTGTGGCTAGCGCCAATGCCCAAAATCAACAGAGCAACCGGCGGCAGATTGTGATTGAGGCCAAGCACCCCAAGCAAAACCTTGATCGGCATCTGCGGAAATTTCGCCAATATATCGAAACTGTGCAGGCCCAGTATGGCTTGTTAATTAATGGGCGAGAAGTTAGGGTTTATGAACGCTGCGGTAATGTCATTGAGCTGCGCTTAAAATTGGTTGGGTATGAGGTGGTCGATCGACTGCCAGAACTCCAGCAGTTAGTAGGCCGCCAGGTATTACAGCACCATTTACCACCAATTTCGCTGCCTGCATCTACTCCCGAAACCAAATCTGCTATGAAAGTAATTGCTGTCTATCACAACAAAGGTGGGGTGGGTAAAACTACCACCGTCATCAATTTAGCTGCTGCACTCAGTAAGCGGGGCAAAAGGGTGTTGGTCATTGACTTAGATAGTCAGGCTAATACCACTTACGCTCTGGGTCTAGTTAAGTTCCAAGATGAAAGCGCTGATGATATCCGCGATCGCTATGTTTATCACGTTATCGTTGAACGAAATAAGTTTCCGATTTCTGAAGTAGTGCGTAAATCAGACTTCTGTGATCCATCGATCGACATAGTGCCAAGTCACATAGAATTAATGGAAAAAGAGGATGAATTGGGCAAAACCGAAGCAACCCGAACTCGCCTAGTGACAAAGCTTAAGGAATCAGAGAGTGCCTATGACATCGTATTAATTGATACTCCGCCTTCGTTGAATTTATATGCTCGGATAGCTTTAATTGCTGCTGATTATATTTTGATTCCTTCAGACTTGAAGCCTTTTGCTAATGAAGGATTACGCAATGTACGAAGATTTATCACAGAAATTGATGAGTTTCGCGATCAACTAGGGCGGAAACCACTAGAAATTTTGGGAGTACTAGCCTCGAAAGTAGCGACCCATGCTAAGTTTGTTGAGCATACCCTCCCCAGAATGGAAGCAATCATCGAAGAGCGCTATGGTTTTCGGATGCTGCGCACCCGTATTTTTGAGCGTCGAGATGTATCAGTAGCGATCGAGAACTCGATCGAAGTAGGCGATCTAGATATCCCTAACCCCAAATCAGTGATGGATTTCAAACCAAATTCTCAGTCTGCTCAAGAATTTGAAGATCTGGCCAAAGAAGTTTTAGTATTAATCCGGGAGCTATAGACCTTGAGTATTAGAGTAGTAATTGTTGATTTAGAAAGCATCCAGCCACCAAAATTTCCGGCTGGCAGCGAAAGCTTGATCGAAACCCTAGCTAACACCATTGTTAATCTGCGTGGTCTGTTGCATTTACCAGTGCTATACAGTCTGGGCATTGAAGAATATGAGCTGATCTCTGGTCACACCGAATTTTACGCCTATTTAAAAGCCCGAGAGTTTGATGATTCATTGCCCGATCGACTCACTGTGTTGGTGGTCGATAAAAAGAATGCCGCAGATATCCAAAAGCAACTACAGACGACTGCTTCAGAATCTAAATCTGCTGTTAGTAATGCTGCTAAACTTTCCAGTGATGCGAGCAAAACTATCGATTTCAGTAATTTAGAGGCTAAACTAGAGCGGTTATTTAGTAGCCAACAAAAATCGATTGAATCTCTCCAAAATAATCTAATCAATAAGATTGATAGCTCTCTTCCCGAGCCATTACCAATCTTGGTGGCTTTTAATCGAGTCTTGGAACCATTGATCGAAGCTCATATATGCATCAAACTTACTAATTTTGTAGGAAAGGCTAAAGCTGAAAAAATTTGTAGTCAGTTAAAAGCTGCAAAAAAACAGAATGAAAATTTCACTAGTTTAATTAGTATTCAGAAAACATTAGTGACTATTAATAAAAAAGGAAAACAAAGTAAGTTAATAGGGCCTGAAAAGATGCTAGAAATACTCGATCGATGGCAGCAGTGACGTTAGCTAGGGAACTTCCCCAAATTCTGGGATGTCAAATACTAACAGCCAAATGCAGCAGTTTTAACCAATCTGTACAACTTGGCCGTTTATCAAGTATTTACCGATTATCTGCGGTATTAAAGGAGCTATTTTTATGAAAGGTTTGTTGCTTATCGGTCTCACCACCATTTTGGGTGTTAGCTCACTAGCAACCGCAGCCACTGCTCACCCAGATTGGTCTCGTGGCCAAGAAAGTTATCATCAAGAAGACACTCCTAAACTTTCGCCGATTCCAGAGCCACTGCGCTATCGGGTAGAGCGTCGCCCCGAAACCGTAGAGCCAGAGATACACAAAGAAGATCATCAATGGCAAAGAGCCGATCTCCCTCCGGGAACGCTACGCGATCGATATGTACCAGAGAATGATTACTATCGAGAACGTCGCCGTTATCTGAGATTTCGCCGTTATCATCACGGCACCAGAAACGATCCAGGCCGGTATTAAAAATCTATGATCTTTACAAAAAAGCAGAGGAGATTTACTTCCTCTGCTTTTTTTATCTACCACCTGCTGATACTCGAATATATAGAGGGTCACAGGTCAAAGTAGAGTCAGAGCCAACCCCACTGGGAGCTGGATACACAACTGCTTCGTTTGGATTGATAGACTCACAAATAACGCTATACCACGTACTGGCGTTAGCATTATTTATAAAACTTCTCACGCTGCCGCTATATGTTTTGAGCTTTGGATCTTTTGGTGCTGCACTGGCAGACAACTGACTAGCACCAGCAGCACCATTTTCCATCCTGTAGGTGTATATAGTGCTAGAGGTGCTGTCCTCCAGTCCAGAACCTTTGACAATTCCTAAAGCAAGTTGGTCAAAACTGGTAGGATAAACTCCAGTGCTGTTTTCGTCTAGCCAGGTATGCTGCGTGACCAAAATAGCATGAATACTTTGTCTGGCCTCAGACTGTTTTGCGCTAGCTGTTAAGCTTAAGTATGAAGGCAAACTAATTGCAGCAAGAATACCGATAATAATTACAACAACCAGTAACTCAACGAGCGTAAAGCCTTGTTCTTTTTTATTAATTAGCTGCCATAGCAGTCGATTGTAGCCATGAGTCTTCATTGTGAGTCTTCTTTAATCAGGGTACATTAAATTTACCCATTTATCAAAAGCACCTATCATTGTGCCTCAGGAATAAATCAGTAAATCTTCAAAGCACAAAATAAAAATCTATACATCAAATTCAGACTAGGTAGTCCTAGTCTGAATTTGATTGAGAAGTATTAGATAAACGAAATAATCTAAACTATTTGCCAGCAGTCTTGATTTCGTTTTGGGCACCAGCGCAGGCAACATCTCCAGCAACTTTGGCTTTGCGACCGCCACCACTAGTAGAGTAATCAGCTTCTGTAAGAACAGCAGTTGCTGCGGTTACTGATGCTGGAACAGCAGTACCAGGAGAGGCAACTTCACAGGTGGCACTAGAGTAAGTTGTTTGACCAGAAGTGTTTACGTAAGTGTTAACTCCACCAGCATAGCCCTTGAGCTTAATATCGGATTTGACTTTAGCAGTCATGCCAACTAAAGCAGTGGTTGTGTTGGGCATATCGTACTGATAAATGCTGCTAGTCGCTGTGTCTTGAGTACCACCTTTAACAACACCAACAGCTAATAAATCGAACGTGGAAGCATAACCATTATTTTCAACTGTCCATACTTGTTGAGCATGAACCAAAGAAGTAATGTTTTGTCTGCCTTCAGACTGCTTAGAACTAGCAGTTAAGTTCAAATAGCTAGGCAGAGCGATCGCAGCCAAAATACCAATGATGATAACTACAACAAGTAGTTCTACGAGAGTAAAGCCACCTTCTGCTTTCTTTTTGTTCAGGTGTTGCAGAAGTTTAGCTTGTAATTCAGGTCTCATTTTGATTTCTCCGAAGGGGGGGTTTGATGAATTTAACTTACCCATGTTTTCCATTTACCCATCACTGAATCAGGAAAGTTCTGAAATATTGCAGTTTTTTTGTGTGAAAGGCTTATTCAATCAGGACTTGATGAATTAATCAATCTATAGGGAAGAGCATCTGTGAAGATGGGTCAGTAAGATACAGCCGAAAAGTACTTCGATAGTTTACGGCCTTTTACTGGATGTCAAACGACTGTAGATCAAGGCTTTCAAGGATTTTAGCACCTACTGGAAAACTAATAACTATATATAGAGGAAGTTTCGCCAAGAGATGACTTTATGCTCCATAGGTACGTTCAGTATATTTACGGAAGCCACCAGCAGTTAAATCGACTAGATCCGTATTTACTGGGTATTAATCGGCATATTAGGTGCGATAGCATCATTTCAAGTCTCTTGCGGATTGCAAAACTGCCTTATTAATTTTATATTTCCAGGGTGTTCATGTCATTAACCACAGAAAATATTTCACTTCATGATTATTGGCAAGCGGGTATTGATCAGGTTTTGGCTGGTCAGGGTGATGAGGCGCAGGCTATTTGGCTTTTGCCTTTCTTGGATGAAGAAATATCGATCGACGAAGAGCAGCTCAGTCAGAACCTGATTGATTATCTGTCGGGTGCTGCCAACCAAAAACTAGCAGAAGGTGAAGTAAAAGATGCCTATGCCATCACCAAATGCTTACATATGATAGCTCCAACGACTGGTGATGGCCTATTGCAGCTATTGACTTTGGCATTGCAGTCTGATGAGTTTGAGATCGAGACCTTAGCCAATCCAGCTATATTAGAAATGCTTGCCCGAGATGACTCGGAAAATATTAGTCCGTATTTACTGCACTTGTTTGTAGAACAAGTTGCTGAGGTGTTAACTCAGCAAGATGCCAATATTTATCTTAATTTCATTAAGCTATTAGCAGCTAAAGTCGCCAATAAACTAGATCTCGTTAATATCTTGGCTCCACATGCATTTTCTTTAGTTCAAGCTAGTGACTTACTGCACTTGAGCACTCAGATTTTGGAAGTCTGCTTGGAGAATGCTCCACCAAGCCTCCGGTTTAGTGTTTTGTGCGACCTCGCAGGAAATATCAATAAAGAACGAGACTATGATAAATCTATTGCGATTGGTGAACAGTGCTATCAAGAAGGAAAGAAGATTGGCACTATACAGGAAGTTTGCGGCAGCTATAAAAGATTAGCGGCTTTGATGGAAGCTGGTGAATGGCTAAGAATTCCCGCTATAGCAGAGCATCACAAAACAATTTTACAGCAGTTGGTAGTTGCAGAAGCATCGATCGTCAAAGATATGACTATTGTAGGAACTCCATTTTTCCTCAACTACTTATACGATGATCCACGTGCCATGCATCATTTTCGGAATGTGATAGGAGATATTTGCTCAAAATCAGTTAATTCATTTAGAAAAAATCTAGTATCAAACCATCATTACCAGTCACCGCCTAAAAATGGCTTGCTCCGAATAGGATATATTGCCAGTACACTTGATAAACATTCAGTGGGCTGGCTAAGTCGGTGGCTTTTTCACTATCACGATCGTCCGAATTTGCAAGTATTTATTTATAACGTGGGTCAAGCCGACAAACATCCTTTTAATCAAAAGTTTTTTAGATCTAAAGCCGATATATCTCATTATTTGGGCAATAATGCCGAAGAAATTGCAGCGCTAATTAAACAAGATGAGATCGATATTTTAATTGATCTAGATAGCGTAAATACGAGTGTTACATATAAAGTGATGTGTTATAAACCAGCCCCTGTATCAGTAACTTGGTTAGGCTGGGATACTTCTGGTTGTCCAGAAGTAGACTACTTCATTGCAGACCCCTATGTGTTGCCAGCAGATGCAGAAGAATACTACCGGAGTAAAATTTGGCGATTACCCCAAACTTATGTAGCGATCGATGGTTTTGAAATAGAGGTACCCACTAAACGCCGATCGGATTATCAAATTCCAGAAAATGCGATCGTCTATCTCTGTGCTCAGCAAAGCTACAAACACCATCCTGATATCCTGCGCTTACAGATGCAGATTATTAAACGGGTTCCTAATAGTTATCTGATGGTACAACTGCGGGCAAACCCCGCATCTCTCATCCAAATATATCAACAGTTAACCCATGAAATTGGCATCTCTATGGAACAACTGCGTTTTATCCAGCCTGATCCTGATGAAATGACCCATCGAGCTAATTTACAGTTAGCAGATGTGGTTTTAGATACATTCCCTTATAATGGCGCAACTACTACCCTAGAAACATTATGGATGGCTGTCCCCATGGTTACAAAGGTGGGAGAGTCTTTTGTTGCCAGAAACAGCTATGCTTTCATGCAAAATGTCGGAGTCACGGAAGGCATCGCCTATACTGATGCTGAATATGTAGATTGGGGAGTAAGGTTGGGGACTGACCTGGCTTTGCGTCAGCAAATTACAGGGAAACTATTACAGTCTCGTAAAACATCTCCCTTATGGGATGCTCGCAGCTTTACCCTAGAGATGGAAAAAGCCTATCGCCAGATGTGGCAAATTTATCAATCTCAGCAAGATTGATACTTATAATTGGAATTAACTTCCTGCGAGTATCCACGGAGGAATGTTGATGGAATGTTGAAATCATATTGATTGAATCCGTATTTTCTGGGTATTCACCCATGTTTTCTCTGAGCTATAGTTAGCCCGAATCTGTAACAGGCTATCAAAGCTGCAATATTAATTTATTTTTTTCACGGTGCTTATGTTGGTATTAGCAGAAAATCTTACACTCAATGACTACTGGCAAAAAGGCATTGAATATATCTTATGCGGCCAGGAAGAAGAGGCACAGGCCGCATGGCTTACGCCTTTTTTTGATAGTGAATGGTCAGTTGATGAAGAACAAATTAGTCAAAGTTTAGTTGATTACCTATCAGCAGCAATAGAGCAACGAATAGCAACAAACGAAATATCTGAAGCTTATGAGCTGGTGTCGTACTTATGTGTAGCAGTACCTAATAGCGTTAGTTCCTTGCTGCGGTTTTTAGATCTATCAGTCCGATCTAATAAATTTTCTCCAGATCTATTGATGGATGAAAACTTGGTTTTAGTATTTACCCAAGCTAATAGCGAAGATATTGATTGGGAGCTAGTAGACAGGTTTATTAGACGGATGACTAGCTTGCTCTCAGACCAAAATATTACTGCTTATCTGAACTTTCTGCATCTGATTATTGCTAAAAGTTCAGATGTTCCTGGATTGATTGTATCTTTGTATTCACAGGTTGATCTTTTGGGCAGAAGTTATGCAAAACACCATATTCAAATTGAAATTTTAGAAGCTTGTTTAAAATATGCTCCTCAAAATATGCTGTTTGATATTTTATACGATTTATCTGAGATCAGCATTACCGGGAGGAAGCTAATTCAGGCTATTTTATACGGTGAGCAATGTTATCAAGAAGGGATAAAAACTGGCGGAGAAAATCTTATTATGGGCAGTCATCAACTGCTTGCTGCTTTGATGGAAGCAGGCGAATGGCAGAGAATCCCCAGTACCGCCCAGCAACATCAACAGAATATCCAAGATTTTATCGCGCAAAATGCTAGTGCTAGCAGTAGCAGCATCTTAACTTCTTTCTTTCTAAATTATCTAGATGATAATCCTAGACAATCTCACTCGATTAGAAATTCGATTGCAGATATGTACTCAAAACAAAAAGTTTGGCAAAGAACAAAAGAAGGATTGAATATTCATCATGAGTCAATACCTAAAGAGGGAAAACTTAGAATTGGATATATTGGCAGCACCTTATTTAAGCATTCAGTAGGCTGGCTGAGTAGATGGCTTTTTGTTCATCATGATCATTCTGATTTCCAGATTTTTATTTATCATATTGGTCAATATAAAGATGATTCTTTTAATCACAAGTTTTTTAGAGACCGGGCAGACCGAGCTTACTATTTATATGATGCCGAAGTAGCTGCTGATTTGATCCGCAAAGATGAGATCGATATTTTAATTGATCTTGATAGCGTAGGACTAACTATTACTTATGATGTTTTGAGTTTAAAGCCAGCTCCAGTAATAGCAACTTGGTTGGGGTGGGATACATCGGGCTGCCCAGAAGTTGATTATTTTATCGCAGATCCTTACGTATTGCCAGCAGACGCAGACGAATACTACCGCAGTAAAATTTGGCGATTGCCCCAAACTTACATAGCGATCGATGGTTTTGAAGTAGAAGTGCCAACTAAGCATCGTGCCGATTACAACCTACCAAAAGATGCGATCGTGTATCTCTGCGCTCAAAAAAGCTACAAGCACCATCCTGATATTTTGCGTCTACAAATGCAAATTATTAAAGAAGTACCTAATAGTTATCTGCTGGTGCAATTAAGAGCTAATCCTGATTCACTGATGCAGATATATCAAGAGTTAGCTTGTGAAGTGGGGATTTCTATGGAGCAGTTGCGCTTTATCCATTTAGACCCTGATGAAATGACTCACCGAGCTAATTTGCAGTTGGCCGATGTGGTATTAGATACCTTTCCTTACAACGGTGCGACTACCACCTTAGAAACCTTGTGGATGGGTGTGCCGATGGTAACAAAAGTTGGTCAGGCATTTGTAGCGCGTAACAGCTATGCCTTTATGCAGAATGTCGGAGTCACGGAGGGTATTGCTTATTCTGATGCAGAATATGTGGACTGGGGGGTAAGGTTAGGAACTGATTTGGCTCTCCGCCAACAGGTGATGGGGAAACTTCTACATTCTCGCAAAACTTCGCCGTTGTGGAATGCCCGCAGTTTTGCCTTAGAAATGGAGAACGCCTATCGTCAGATGTGGGAGATCTATCAATCTCAGGTCTTGGCTCAGCAAAAGTGATGCCTAGTAAAAGTAAGTCACTCGGTTTACACTGACAAATCCATAGACTCTTTTTTAGCTCTCGACCATGCTTGCCGAAATTAAATCGATCGCCCACCAGCTCGCCCCGCGTCTCATTGAAATTCGCCGTCATCTGCATACCCACCCAGAATTGAGCGGCCAAGAACACCAAACGGCGGCTTATATTGCTGGAGCTTTGAATTCTTTGGGTCTGAAAGTGACCGAGGAAGTAGGCAAAACTGGGGTGATTGGGGAATTTGCCGGAGACCTCACCGGAGATTTCACAGGTACCAAGTGTCTGGGGATTCGTACCGATATGGATGCGCTGCCGATCGAAGAGCGCACTAAGCTATCTTTTGCCTCTCACCAGGCAGGGGTGATGCACGCCTGCGGTCATGATCTGCATACCACCTTGGGGTTGGGGACAGCGATGGTGTTATCTCAGCTACCTCAGGCTTTGCCCGGAAAAGTGAAGTTTTTGTTTCAGCCAGCAGAAGAAATCGCCCAGGGTGCTCGGTGGATGACCAATGATGGAGCCTTGAACGGCATTGACCATTTATTAGGAGTGCATGTATTTCCGAGCATTATGGGTGGCTCGATCGGGATTCGCTATGGTGCTCTGACGGCAGCAGCAGATGATTTAGAAATTATTATTCAGGGTGAAGCCGGTCATGGAGCCAGACCCCATGAGGCGATCGATGCGATTTGGGTGGCGGCACAGGTGGTGAATGCCTTACAGCAGGCCATTAGTCGTACCCAAAACTGTCTGCGCCCGGTGGTGTTGACCATTGGCAAAATTTCAGGGGGCAGGGCGCACAATATTATTGCTGATCGAGTAACCATGCAGGGCACCGTGCGCTCTTTACATCCCGAAACGCGGGCGATGCTGCCCGAATGGATTAGCGGCATTGTGAATGGGATTTGTGCCACATATGGAGCAAAGGCGGTGGTGGAATATAAGCACGGAGTGCCAGCGGTACAGAACGATCTGCATTTGACTCAGATTGTGGAGACAGCGGCGCGAGAGGCTTGGGGGAACGAGAATGTGCAAATTTTACCGGAGCCGTCTTTGGGAGCAGAAGATTTTGCGGTGTATTTAGATCAGGTGCCAGGAAGCATGTTTAGGCTGGGCGTGGGCTATCCCGATCGGCATAATTATCCTTTGCATCATCCGCTGTTTGAAATCAACGAAGAGGCGATCGTTACTGGCGTTGTGACCATGGCTTACAGCGCCTACAAATATTTCCATCCTCAATAAACATTCTAGGTTTCAGTTGACTCCAGTATTACAGAGGTTTCTTTGGTAGTGGCTTCCACAATTACCTCTGAACTCAGCACTGCGCTGGGCAATTTTTCTCCTGTGGAATTAGTGAATAATCTATCGATCGCTTCTCGCTGGTTGATCGCCAAAATGCTAACTAGCGTAACGGCTACCCCACCAAATTGCAGCAGAGTCAAAGTTTCATTTAAAAACAACCCCCCAAAAATCAAAGCAAAAATTGGCGTGAGAAAAGTTAGGGCACTCAAACTAGTCAAATTCCCGGTAGAAGCAAAGTAAAAAAACAGTCCATAGGCCAAAGCGCTACCAAACACCGTGGCATAAGCCAAAGCCGACCAATCTAACCAAGTAAGCTGCTGCCAAGGATGGCTTTCGGTCATCGCAGAAGCCACAAACAGCGGCAAAGAACCAATAATCATATGCCAGCCAGTAGCTACCACCGGATCGGCTTCAGCAGTCACATAGCGAATCATAATAGTGCCCACCGCCATCGAGAGCGCCGCTAGCAGCATCAGCCATTCGCCATGGACAAACAGCTTCGCCCATTCCCAAGACTGATCGGGTTCTAGCAACGTCAACCATAGTTCTTCGGGAATGCCAATGCAGCTAATGCCCAAAATTCCTAAAAACAGCCCAATACTACCCCATAGGCCGATCGACTCTTTGAACAACCAGGCCGATAACAAAGCCACCGCCAAAGGCTGAGAATCAATCATCACCGAACCCAAACCGGCCTTAGTCCGCATCAAACCATTGGTCAAAAACCCTTGAAACAAAGTGCCATCTACCAAACCAAAGAGCGTAATCCAGCCCCAGGCTTTCCAGGTGCTGGGCTGAGGCAGCTTCCAGTAAAAAGTGGCCAGCAGAATCAGCATCCCCGCTGGCAGCAGCCGAAAACCGGCCAAAAAATAAGGAGTAGTGTGAGGAACTGCGCCTTTCATGGCCACCATTGCCGTCCCCCACAGGAAAAACGGACAGATGGTGAGCAAGATGGTGGTGAGAGATGAAGACTTGGAACTCTGCATGTATCTTGGAAATAAGCGCTATTCAACCGATTGTATATATTTTTTCACTTTAATGAGAGCTAGCACATGACCATTTGGCCGTTTAAACCCAATACCAGTAAGCAAATTGCCCGCATTGAAATATCGGGAGCGATCGGGAGCGGCACCCGCAAAGCCGTACTGGCTGCCCTCAAAACCGTAGAAGAAAAGAAATTCCCGGCTTTATTATTGCGGATTGACAGTCCCGGTGGCACGGTGGGTGATTCTTACGAAATTTATTCTGCACTGGTGCGCCTGCAAGCACAAGTCAAAATTGTGGCCAGCTATGGCAATATTTCAGCTTCGGGCGGGGTCTTTATTGGCATGGGTGCGCCCCATATTGTCAGCAATCCGGGAACGGTCACTGGCAGCATTGGAGTAATCTTGCGCGGTAATAACCTAGAGAAGCTGTTAGATAAAGTTGGAGTCTCGTTTCAGACCATCAAATCAGGAGCCTATAAAGATATCTTGTCCTTCGATCGAGAGCTGACTCCTCCAGAGCAAGAAATTTTGCAAAGCTTAATTGACTCTAGCTATGCCCAATTTATTCAGATAGTCGCCGATTCTAGAAAAATCGAGCTTGATCAAGTAAAAACCTTTGCCGATGGTAGAATCTTCACTGGTGAGCAGTCATTGGCCTTAGGAATGGTCGATCGATTGGGCAGCGAAGAAGATGCCCGCCGCTGGGCTGCTGAGCTGGCTGGTCTCGACCCAGAGAAAACCAAGTGCTGTAATATTGAGGAGCGCAAACCGCTTTTGACTCGCTTGCTACAAAGACAAATGCAGTCTCTAGGAATCAGTGCAGCAGTGGATTGGATGCAGTTTGAGGCGGCTAGCAGCGGCTTGCCACTGTGGCTGTATCGACCATAAATCTAGAAAACGTTACTTAAAATTTTAATTGGAGGAAACATGGGCGCAGAGTGGCGAGTGCGGGCAATTCGAGGGGCAACGACGGCTCCAGAAAATTCAGTAGCAGCGATTACCGAGGCTGTTTTAGAACTTCTTATCGAGTTAGAAACCCGCAATCGGCTTGACCCCCAAGACATGATTAGTGTCGTTTTTACTGCCACCCGTGATCTAGATGCCATTTTTCCGGCGCAAATTGCCCGCCAGCGCCCCCATTGGGATAACGTGGCTTTAATGGACGTGCAGCAGATGTATGTAAAAGACAGTCTGCCTATGTGCATTCGCTTTTTGATTCATGCCAATCTGCCTGTCCAGCAGCCGATCGAGCATCCCTATTTACGGGGAGCCAGTAATTTACGGCCAGACTGGACAATGGAAGCACTCAGCCAGGGATAAATGCAGCGCATCACAATCGAGCCACTCCAGCTTCAAGGCAATCAGCTATTGCTAACTGCGCCCCAACTGCACTATTTACAGCGAGTAATGCGCTTACCAGCCGGGGCTAAGTTTCAGGCGATCGATGGAGCTGGCGCTTTGTATTTGGTAGAGCTTAGAGCCAATTTTGGCTTGGTCTTAGAGCGTTCGGTGCCTGCGGGAATTGAGCTGCCGGTGGCCGTTAGTTTAATTGTGGCGGTGCCCAAAATTGGCTTGGACGACATTGTGCGGGCCTGCACCGAACTAGGAGTACGCGAAATCTATCCAGTGACCAGCGATCGAACCATCGTCCAGCCCAGTGAGCAAAAGCGGCGGCGCTGGCTAGAGATTGCGAAAGAGTCCACCGAGCAATCGGAAAGATTAATTGTGCCCGTGATCCATCCAGTTCAATCCTGGCAAACAGTGATGGTGCAGATTACCGGACAGCGGCAGATCTGTGCGGCGCGAGGCAATGCCCAACATTTAATGAATAGCTTAAATTTGCAAGAATCTATTTCAGTCGCCATTGGCCCGGAAGGCGGCTGGACAGATCGGGAGCTACAGCAGTCGATCGAGCTAGGGTGGCAGCCGGTATCTTTAGGTGACAGAATACTACGGACAATTACAGCTCCGGTCGCGGCCATGTCGATGATCGGCGGATTGCTAGAGAGAAACCCGTAGAATTACCCAGGAACTAACCCACATTAAAATACATCCGTGTAATTCCGGATGCCGCTTTCAGCCCTATTAAGTTATTTTTGTTAGGCACTAATAAATAAATTGGTTGACAAGGAACACCTTTTACTCCTTGCGCTTTGTTCATCTATAGGTTAAGCTTGAATTAAATAAAGGTTAAGGCAAATGCCTTATTCGAGTAACTGAGAAAAGGGAAATTTCCCCCGCCACAGGACTTAACCAAAATTTTCCATCTATATGACCAACAGAGTCACACAGGGGGGTGAATTATGATTAATCGTTCCGATTTTATCCATCATCGTAGTCGTTACTTCGGTACAGTCCAGCCACAGAACTTGGTGTTTAACGCCAACCTGCAGGAGTTCGCACAGAAGGTTGGTTATATTTCCAGCTTAGAAACAGCGGGTAAACTGTCACCAGAAGACTCTTATCGCAGAATCGAAACACTGTGGCAAGATTTGAAAAGTAGCAAAAAGAGCTTGCACATTGGGGAAAATCCCTTTGGTAATGCGGAATAAAGTCTTTAAATAGTTTTCGTCCAGGTGTTCAAAGCCAAGAGCTGTCTAATTTAGGCAGCTCTTGGCTTTTTTACTAGAGTTTTTCAGATCAGATCGCCCGCATGGTAAGAGCTGCGCACCAAAGGAGCCGATCGCACATGGCTAAAGCCCAACTCCTGAGCCGCCACACCCAGCTCTGTAAACTCCTGGGGAGTCCAGTATTTCACCACTGGTAAATGAGCCAAAGAAGGCTGCATGTATTGACCAAGAGTGACTCGATCGCAGCCAACTTCTCGCAGCGCAGCCAAGGTGGCCAAAATCTCTGCCGCAGTTTCGCCGTGACCCAGCATCAGCCCAGACTTGGTAGGAATTTGGGGATTAATCTCTTTGACATAGCGCAACACATCTAGAGATCGATCGAACTTTGCCCCCCGGCGCACTTTGTCTTGCAAACGGGGCACAGTTTCCACATTGTGGTTATAACAGGCCGGAGAAATTTCTGTAATCATCGCCACTCGCTGGCGCTGCTGAGCCAGGGCATCTTGGCCACTCCAAAAATCGGGGGTGAGTACCTCGATCTGAATTTGGGGGTCTACAGCTCGAATGGCCTGCATGGTAGCCACAAACCAACCAGCTCCGCCATCAGCTAAGTCATCACGGGCTACTGCGGTCAATACTACATAGCGTAGTCCTAATAATGCGACAGCTTCCGCCACCTTGGCTGGTTCCTGCGGATCTAGTGCCATTGGGGCATGGCCTTTATCTACCTGACAAAAACCGCAGCTTCGGGTACAGGTTGGTCCCATCAGCAAAAAAGTCGCCGTTTTTTGGCTATAGCATTCTCCCCGATTAGGACAGCGGCCTTCCTCGCAAATAGTATGAATTTGGCGCTGCTTAATGATTTGCTGTACGGTAGAAATTTCACTGGCACTGCCGATCGAGCCACGTAACCAGGGCGGTAGAGAGCGCACCTGAGACTGCCACAAAGAAGGGGCTGGACGAAAGGATTGTTGATGATCGCCGGTTGCGGAGCTGTCAATGGTTTCCATAAAAAGCGCGAGTGTCAAATTCAGATTAAAATAAGTGATGCCTATCACAGCCTAAAATCTAACTAAAATTGCAGATTTTTTTCAAGTTGTGAGTAAATTTCACTGATACTCATCATAGACGTGCGAAGTAAGTACTGACGAGTAGGATTACACCCTTAACTACCACCAAACACTGAAGGAGTAAGTCGTGGCGAATAGCAAAATTTTAGTAATTGACGATAGTCGGGTGATCCGCAAAACCGTCAAGGACATGTTGCCAGAAGGCGACTTTGAAGTAATCGAAGCTAAAGATGGGGTTGAAGGCATCAACCTAGTCAACGAGCTGCATCCCAGCCTCATTATGCTGGACTTCATTCTACCCAAGATGAGCGGTTGGGAAGTTTTCCAACAAATTCAATCTCATCCCGAACTACAAAAAATCCCCTTGGTTTTGATGTCTGGTCGGCGGGAAGAAGTAACCAACAAAATTGCGGAACCCTTTGAATATTTTGAGTTTGTCGAAAAGCCTTTCGATAAAGCTAGCTTGGCACAAGCCATTAAAGACGCAATGGCCAAGGCCAAAAAAGTTCGGCCTCAAGCCGCCGTTGCCGTCAACGCTGCCCCTGTAGAATACGTTGCCACTTCCGAAATTGAAGCTCTGCAAGAGCGGATGTTGGAAATGGAAAATGCCACCACTCTCAGTGCCCAAGAATGGATGACTCAGCTTCATCAATTCCGCAAGGCTAGCAGCAACGAAATCGAAGACCTGCAATTGCAGATCCAAGACATGAGCGGCGAAATTGATACCTTGAAGAAACAATGGGCACAG
>JAAFHZ010000076.1 GCA_013297675.1 Synechococcales cyanobacterium bin59.metabat.ball.084
AGGCGATCGGCTGCTGCAATGGCAATCTGATCAAGCTATACTGCGAGTTGACAAAAATTTATATTCCAGCGTACAGCCCTTTCTGGGTGCCATTGTCCGGTGAGAATGCCAATTCTAAAAGAAAATTCAATATGCCTTTTACTGCAATTTCCAAGCAAATAGGTCGCTGGCTGGTAAACGAAGAGCGCCCGACCAATGCAGAGCCGCAGCACCATCAAACCCATACCTGGTGGCAGGTGATGTGCTTGACAGGGGTAGATTACTTTTCCACTTTGGGATATCAGCCCGGCATTGCCGCCTTGGCGGCTGGTG
Organism: Synechococcales cyanobacterium bin59.metabat.ball.084; assembly: GCA_013297675.1. Taxonomy (GTDB): domain Bacteria; phylum Cyanobacteriota; class Cyanobacteriia; order Cyanobacteriales; family Chamaesiphonaceae; genus JAAFHZ01. The sequence goes on from JAAFHZ010000076.1 coordinate 313, forward strand.
CACTTTCACCGATTGCCACCTTTATTTTGATTTTGCTGACTTTGTTTGGAGCCTTGCCCATTTATCGGCGGGTAGCCACCCTCAGCCCCCATGGAGAAGGCTCCATTTCAATTCTGGCGCAGTTGCTGTCTTGGTGGCAGGGCAAGCTGTTTGTGCTGTGCTTATTGGGGTTTGTGGCCACGGACTTTATTATTACGATCACTTTGTCAGCCGCCGATGCTGCTGCTCACGTTGTTGAAAACTCCTACGTTCACCATTTTATTCAGGAACAGCACTTCGATCCGAAGGTTTTAGCGCTGTGGATTACTTTATTGCTGATTTCTTTGCTGTCAGGGGTTTTTCTGAAAGGATTCAAAGAGGCGATCGGCATTGCCGTAGTTTTGGTATCTATCTATTTGGGCTTAAATTTAATTACTATTAGCACTGGCTTTTACCATTTGTGGCTAGAACCACTGCATTGGGGGGAATGGCAAGCCAGGTTATTTATGGGCGAAAACAATGTGCCTCGGGATATTTTGGGCATTATTGGCATATCGGCACTGTTGTTTCCTAAACTGGCGCTGGGTCTATCGGGATTCGAGACTGGGGTGGCGGTAATGCCCCTGGTAAAGGGCTACCACAATGAAACTGAAGATAATCCGTTAGGCAGAATCAAAAACACTTACAAGCTGCTAACGATCGCTGCCTTGATCATGAGCTTTTTCTTGATGACCAGTAGTTTGGTGACTACTTTGCTCATTCCACCAGACGAGTTTATTAAAGGTGGCAAAGCCTACGGACGGGCATTGGCTTACTTGAGTCAAAACTATTTGGGCAATGCTTATGGAACTGTTTATGACCTGAGTACTATTGCAATTTTGTGGTTTGCGGGGGCTTCCGCTATGGCTGGTTTATTAAATATTGTGCCCCGCTATCTGCCGCGCTATGGGATGGCTCCAGCCTGGGCGAGAGCGAGTCGCCCTCTAGTTTTGGTGTTTACGACGGTAGCCTTTGTTGTGACGATTATTTTTAATGCCGATGTAGATGCTCAGGGTGGTGCTTATGCTACAGGTGTATTGGTGTTAATGAGTTCGGCGGCTTTTGCTGTCACTTTGTCGGTGTGGAATAGTCGTGCTCGATCGATGCCCAAAGTGTTGATGTTTGGCCTAATTACTTTGGTTTTTTTCTACACCACCGTTGTTAACGTAATTGAGCGACCTGATGGGGTAAAAATTGCGGGGCTGTTTATTGGGGCGGTGGTGATTACTTCGTTAGTTTCGCGGGTAATGCGCTCGACTGAGCTACGGGTCGAAAAAATTGATATGGATGAGGCGGCACTGCACTTTATTCATGAAGAGCGCGATCGGACGATTCGGATTATTGCCAATCGGCGGAATAATGGCGATGAGGCTGAGTATTACGAAAAAGAGCGGGAAGTGCGGGAAGACAACCATATTCCGGCTGGCGACCCGGTGTTGTTTTTAGAAATCGTAGTTTCTGATGCTTCGCAGTTTGTAGAATCGATTACGGTTGAAGGTGTCCAGGTGGGTAACTATCGAATTTTACGCGCCAGAGGCGCTGCAGTTCCCAATACGATCGCGGCTATTTTGCTGAACATTCGGGATCAATCTGATAACAACAAATATCCCCATGCTTATTTTGGTTGGGTAGAAGGCAATCCCATCCAGTATTTGATGCGGTTTTTACTGTTTGGAGAAGGCGATACTGCGGTAGTTACCCGTGAAGTAATTCGGCGGGCAGAGCCTGATGCTGACAGACGACCAGGGATTCATGTTGGTGGTTGATCAATTTAGATACTGGCTTTGGTTATTAAGCACCAGCCTTAATTTTGATTAGGGCTGATGCTCATAAAAGCGTGTTAGAAAAATATTCAGTTCCAATAGTTTATTGTTTTACACTGCCTATTTTAATTTTTGTCACAGTCCCCCCAAATTTGTCTCTAACAGAGAACTGACCAGAACCCGAGTATGTAATCTCACATTGAGATTCACAGGTATATAGGTAGCCCTGGCGAGTAAAGCTATCCTGTGCTGACGCAGGATAAGTAGTTGCTAGCAATCCCGTAACTATCAATGCTCCTGATAATAAAGTTCGCATATTTGACTCCAAATGTATTTTCTTGTACTTAGTGAATTACACTAGCGCAGATCAGAATTCCAGAAAATGATTTTGAGAATAGCTGAAAACCACTTTCAGCAAAGACTATAAGGCAGAAGCTGTCTTTTTAGTGAGCTATTTCTTTGTGTCCGCTAAAATTAAAATCTCCAATGTGGGGCACATTTAAAACATTGGCATCAGCACCATTTTCATGGAGCAAATGATGCGCCAACAAAAAGCCCACGATCGTCCAGGTTTGATTTACCCTAGCCTGTTGACCCTGCCAAGCCCCAGTTGGGCCATCAAAATATTCTGCCCACTGCTGATAGGGCAACTGATTAAGTAGGAGCTTGTAAGAATGATGCAATAAAGCCTCTGATTCTTTGATCACCAACGAATCTTTTTGGGGATGGCGCAGCACTGCCAAAGCTAAGAACCACAGCAAACAAGGCCAGTGACCAGCATTGTGGTAGCACCAAGGTAGATTTTTGCGATCGAACCCAGTTTTTTTCCGCCAATCTACTTCTTCCAAGGGCGGATGACAAATCCGCAGGGGCATCTCAGCCACTAGATCATGGCGATTGTTGATGACTAGCTGAAACAATGAGAGCTGCTGAGGTGGTGCAATCAAGTCAAAAATCGATCCCAGACAGTTACCCAGAGTAAAGAAGCGGAAGTCTGGTCTGCCCGTGCGGATATTGCCAATTAAGTAACCCCCCTGACTGCCCAACCAATTTTGTAACCAGTGGGGAATGGTTTCGGTTTGAATATTGTATTCGTTTTCGATCGACTCTCCATATTGCTCGGTGGGTCTGCGCCGCAGCACTTGCACCGTAGTGCTTGTTACCCAGTAATGCACCAACATATAGCGCCTTAATCGCACAATCCAAGCCAAACAGGTTTCCAATCGCTCAGCTTGGCGCAGGTTATCAATGCTCCGCTCTTGACGCTCCTTCAGGTCAATCTGTAACAAGCCCGCTGCGCTGAGCAAAGCTCCATAGAGCAAGCTTTGAATTTCTAAGGGTGCTCCCCACACATCCATCGGTCGATCGATCATAAATGCCCCGTCTGGTACGTACAGGGTAGGCGCGTCGCGGAAGCCGGGATGCAGCACCAGTTCGAGGAAAGCATTTAAGCCATTTTGCACTGCTGCGGTGCGGGCAAAATCATAGTCTCCCGATCTTTGCACATAGGCCCAGGTCAGAATTGGCCACCAAAGCGTGGCATCGATCGACACCACCCGCCCGATCGCCCGCTGGCCATAGTCAGGAATCAGTTGCCCCTCATATTCAGCAAAGCTAGTGGGAAAGATGCCTCGGGTTTGAAACTGGGTATTTTGCAGTTGCAAACAGGTCAGCAAAAAATTCTTGACAGTGCTGTATTCCCCAACCACCAACATGTAAGCCATGGTAGGCACGTTGTCGCGGATAAAGATTTCGCTGTAGTTTAATGTTGATTCAGCTTTACCGCTGGGAATGGCGGCCAAACTACCCACCCACTCGCCGTTAATACTCACCATTGCCTGTTTGAAAAGCAATTCCCGCGCTACTTTCACTGCATCGGCTGCATCCATGTGATCTCTGACTGAATATAGATTAGACATGACATTCTAGTCGAAATTGTCAATACAGATCTGCGTTGGAGATATCAATTTTCAGTGAGCCAAAATTCTTATCTTTTCAATAGGGCAGAAGCTTTTGGGGGCTAGGTTATGTCAATTTGCTCAAAGAAAATGACATTTGCCAAAAGTGAAACTAAACTTTCTGTCTGTGACCATCGGTATTAAACTAGAATTTGACAAGTCCGAAAAACTTAGTGCGTTCTATCTATGAAATTCAGCATCTTTTTCGCGATCGTGGCAATGGCAGGTATTTGGTATGCAGTAAAAATCACTGATACTTCAGATCAGCCGCTAGAAAAAGCAACCGCCCCTACAACTCTATCCCAGTCACCAAGCAGCATTCCCCCCAGTCCGGCTCCGATCGATAACAGCCCGAACCCACCAGCTTCGCCTTTACCAAGTATTGCTAGTTCTCCATCTGCCGCGCCCTCTGTAGCCAGTTTGCCCCCAGCTAGGTCATCCTCCGGCAAAGCCGCTCCTAGCTCGGTGCTGCCTCTGCCCCAAGTTTCGCCTAGTAACGTGGTGCTTAAGCCCAGAGAGATCAGACTTGATGCTACTACTGAAGGGATTTTGAATGCTTTGATTTCCTCGATCGTCAGTCAAGAAAGCAATGGCAATCATTCTCTAAGACATCCGGTGAGTGGGGCTTTAGGGATGGGTCAAGTGCTACCCAGCAATTTGCCAGAATGGACGACGGAAACTTTTGGCCAGGAGGTTTCGCCAGAACAGTTTTTGGCCAGCCGCGATATTCAGTATTTTGTAATTCGACAAAAGCTTTTGCAGTATTACTTCCGAGGCATTAAAGCTAGCGGTGGCGACTTGTATACGGCAATTCGGCGGGTGGCGGCACAGTGGTATTCGGGACAGCCAGACGCGATCGATTCTGTCAAGCCGGTGGCCACTGGACCGACGGTGCAAAAGTATTCTTTTGATATTCTGGGGCGTTTTCAAAACTTTTATCCCCAGAACTATACTTTGAAATATTAACCATTCTGTGCGAGAGATCATAGTTTAGACAGCAAAGCCTGTACATCAGCCGTCGCCATCCGTGCCCCCAAGGTTGTCACTAGCTTAGATGAAGCCATCGAACCCAAGCGACCAGCAGTTGCCCAGTCCAGACCATTGGTAATGCCATACAATACGCCAGCCGCATAGATATCACCAGCACCTACAGTATCGATCGCCTTAACTGGAACAGGGGCAATTTCTAGCAAATTTTCTCCATCAAAAATCAGTGAACCTTTTGCCCCTAAAGTAATCGCAAAAGTCTTGGCCAAAGTTTTTAAATACTCGATCGCCACCCCTAAATCTTGAGTACCAGCCATCTCGAATGCTTCAGCATCATTGGTAAATAGCAAATCAACTCCTGGCCCAATGATATCTAATAAGGCTGGTTTGAAAAACTTGGCCATATTGGGATCAGAAAGAGTTAGAGCAGTTTTTTGACCGGCAGCGGCAGCAAGTTCTCTGGCTTTAATTGCCGACTTTAAAGTGATTTCGCCAGTTACCAAATAGCCTTCGATGTAAGTATATGTAGAATCAGCGATCGCCTCTGGCACCAAATCACTTACTGCCAAATTAGAAGAAATTCCCAAAAAGGTATTCATCGTCCGATCGGCATCGGGAGTCACAAAAACTAAGCATTTACCCGTAACACCCGTGCCCATCGAGTTCAGGTTAGTCTCTACCCCAGAAGCCTGCAAATCTTGCAGATAATATTCACCCGGTTCATCTTGGGCAACTTTGCAAGAATAAAATACCTTGCCACCAAATTGACTGACAGCCACAATAGTATTTGCCCCAGAGCCACCACAGGCTCTTTTTGCCACCTTGCCACCCAAATGCTGCAAAATTTTGTTCTGACTTTCTTCATCTAGCAAAGTCATGACACCCTTATCAATGCCTAGTTCAGCCAGTACTGTCGTCTCCACCTCACATTCCACATCCAGGAGAGCATTACCTAGTCCATATACATCGTAGCGAGCCATAAAATTTTCCATCCAAAAGCGGCGAACAATCAGGATATTAACCCAAAGTTGGCACAATATACCCATCATTCATCTCGTGAAGCGAAGCTATCCCCATGGGAATCCTGAGCAGCTTGAGGTGTCGATGCCTTGGGCTTGTCGCTAGGAGTATAAAATCTTGCGACTGATAATATTGACCAAAGCCAGCGCCAGCGAACTAATAACACCACCAAAATTACTACGCAGAAAATGATCGATCGCACCTGATGGTCAAAAGTTACTTGCACCGTGCCCAAATAACTAGCCCCGGTCAAAATTCCATGACTGGTAGCCAGCATCACCGCCGGAACCCCCAACAGATGCAAACGCCGCCAGTTGCGACCCAAGTAGACCTGGGCACGATCGAAGCTAGTCAAGGCTGCTGGCAACAGCAAAATCAGTGAGCCACAGCCCGCTAAAATGCCAGCTTGCTGACTGGGCACCAAAAAAGCCCAAGCTCCCCAGTTCCAATCCCAGCCATGAACCACTACATGGAGGGTATGGGCGATCGATAGTACCGCTGCCCCAACGCCCAATAATCGCCGATAGCTCATTAATCCCGGCCATAGCTTACTCAGCGGTCTGGCTACCAAAGCTAATACCAGACAGATAATTGCTCCATAGCCTGTTCCATCACTCATGGTTTCACCGCTGCGCCCTAGGGTAATTATTCCCACTAAGATGGCAATCCAGCCCCCGGCTCTTCGCAGTTGACTACGGCGATCGATACTCCAATATCCGGCAGAAACCCCAATACCCAACATTACTGGGGTGGTGCCTAGTCCAAAAGCCAACATGATCAAAGCACCCTGGCTGATAGAAGCACTTTCGATCGCTTTTAACTGCGCCGTATACAAAAAGCCACAGGGCATCAGTCCCCAGAGGATTCCTAATAGCCAGGGCTGCTGAGTGGTTTTTTGGATCGATCGATGACAGCCACTAGCAAACTTGGGTAACGGCCATGCTCTCGGAAAAACTTGGCTTAATCCAGAAGCAATCAGCAACAGTCCACCAATAAGAGCAATGATCGATCGAAGCTGGCTGCCAATGCCCACTAACTGGCCACCAGAGATTACCGCAGCACTCACTCCGCCCAAGGCCGCGCCGCCAAGTCCGTAGCTGAGAACTCGGCCAAGGTTCATGGCTCCATGAAACCACCAAGCTTGTTTTATGGTGGCTGTGGCAGAGCTAGTGGCTAAAGCAACGGCTAAAGATCCGCACATACTGGCGCAGTGACCAAAGCTTCCCAAAAATCCTAGTGCGAGCATCAGTAGTAAATCGATCATGGTTGAACATCAGCCTAAAACTACAGGGAAAGATCTTGACTAGCTTAATATAGTCCAGGGAATCTGCTAAGTCAGTTAATTAATAGTTTGCTGAAGAACACCTTGCTACAAAGTGATACAAATAGCTACAAAAGACTCTAATAAAAAAGAGGAGATTCGTCTCTGAATCTGCCTCCTTTACTAATGTCTTTACTGTTTATAGATTCCAATTGTAAATCGATAATGAGACAATTACATCTAACTAAAGTCACTCTTTTTCTGGATTGTCTCCATCGTTGATTTCTTCTCCAGTTGCGTCATCTTGACGTAACTGATCGAACACCGAACTATCTTCCGAGGTGGAAGTATCATCAGTGATTTCTTCTCCAGTTGCGTCATCTTGACGTAACTGATCGAGCACTGAACGATCTTCCAAAGTGGAAGTATCCCCGGTAATCTCTTTGCCCGCTGCAATATCGCGCAGTAACCGCCGCATGATTTTACCCGATCGAGTCTTAGGTAACGAATCAGTAAAGCGAATATCACCCGGACGAGCGATCGCCCCGATTTCATTACCAACATGCTGCTTCAGCTCTTTGATCAAAGCGTCACTGGCGGTAAAAGTATGTTCTAAAGTAATAAAGGCCACAATATCCTCACCCTTTAGTTCATCAGGTTTGCCTACCACTGCTGCTTCAGCTACTGCCGGATGAGAAACTAAAGCCGACTCTATTTCCATAGTGCCTAAGCGGTGGCCAGAGACATTAATTACATCATCGACCCGACCCATTACCCAGAAATACCCATCTTCATCTTGGCGGGCACCATCACCAGCAAAATACAAATATTTGCCATCGATCGGGGCAATGTGCTCCCAATAAGTAGTGCGGAATCGATCTGGTTCACCATATACGGTGCGCATCATTCCTGGCCAAGGATGCCGGACTACTAGGTAGCCGCCGGTATTGCGAGGGACTGGCTGACCATCCAAATCTACAACCTCAGCGATGATGCCAGGGAAGGGACGGGTGGCAGAACCGGGTTTAGTGGCAATGGCTCCCGGTAAAGGCGTAATCATAATTCCGCCGGTCTCAGTTTGCCACCAAGTATCCACGATTGGGCAGCGCTCTTTACCAATGACCCGGTGGTACCACATCCAAGCTTCGGGGTTGATTGGTTCACCCACGGTGCCCAGCAGACGCAGGGAAGACATATCGCGGGTATTGGGGATTTCTTCGCCTATTTTAATGAAGGTGCGAATGGCCGTAGGAGCAGTGTAAAAAATAGTGACTTTATATTTTTCAATCACATCCCAGAAACAGCCCAAATTACTGGGGCGGGGCGCACCTTCGTACATTACAGTAGTAGCACCATTAGATAGTGGCCCATAGACAATGTAGCTATGGCCAGTAATCCAGCCCACATCAGCAGTACACCAATACACATCAGAATCTTTGATGTCAAAGATCCATTTCATGGTCATGTGGGTATACAGGTTATAGCCGCCGGTAGTATGCACGACTCCCTTTGGTTTGCCAGTGCTGCCCGAGGTGTACAGAATAAACAGCATGTCTTCGGCATCTAGTTCGGCTGCCGGACAGTCAGTAGAAGCTGTAGCTTGTTCCTCGTGCCACCAATGGTCACGATCAGCCACCATGGCAGTTTCTTGTTTAGTGCGCTGGACTACCAGGATTTTTTCTACTGAGGGACAAGCATTATTGGCGATCGCCTTATCTACTTGCAGCTTGAGAGCCACAATCGCATCTTTACGCCAGCCACCATCAGCGGTGATTACAAGTTTTACCTCCCCAGCATTCAATCGATCGCGCACAGCTTCGGCGCTAAACCCCCCAAAGATTACGGTATGCACGGCTCCGATGCGGGCGCAGGCCAACATGGCCATGGCTGCTTCGGGAATCATCGGCATGTAGATAGCTACTCGATCGCCTTTGACCACTCCCAGCTTAAGGAGAGTGTTGGCCATTTGGCAGACTTCTTGGTGTAGCTCCAAATAAGTGAGGGTGCGGGAGTCGCCCGGTTCGCCTTCCCAGATTAGAGCAGGCTTATCCCGTCGATCGGTGGTGAGGTGCCGATCGAGGCAGTTATAAGAAATATTAATTTTGCCGCCGTCAAACCATTTGGCGAAGGGCGGGTTGCTCCAGTCTAAGACTTGGTTCCAAGGCTTGAACCAGTGAAGTTCTTGCTGGGCGAGTTCGCCCCAAAAAGCGGCGGGATCGGCGGCGGCTTTGGCGTAAAGTTCTTCATAGGCGGCTAGGCCGCTGACTGTTGCCCCCTGAGAGAATTCTGGTGTGGGCTGAAACAGGCGCTGTTCGTGAAGAATTGATTCGATGGTAGTATCTGACATAACACTGCGAGGGCGGTAAGATGGAATTGATAATACATTATTGTGCATCGATTATCTGCGGTGCAACTGGGAATAGTAATGATCGATCGAAACCACCATCTAGCGATTTTCTGAAGAAATCTGAAAAAGCTCAAGTAGAACTATCAGAAGAAGTAAGGTGATTTCTGAGATAGATGATACCAAGCAAATGCTATAGTAATAAAACCATTACACTCCTAGGTATATGTCAGACACCTCTCTTGTGGTAATTACCTAAATTCCCAACCTGCTTTTCCCAGTGCCATGGCTGAAATCAACGGGACGATCGCCCAAGTAGTACATGAAAATAGCACTGATCACTATGTAGTGATCCAGATGGCCAGCGAAGACTTTAGCACCTTTAAAGCCGTAGGAGTCATGCCAGCGCCGCAAAAAAATCTGGATGTTACCCTGTATGGTGACTGGCGCAAACACCCCACCTATGGCGATCAATTTAACTTCACCAGCTACCGCATCGCCGAACCAGTAGGGCGCGAATCAGTCATTGGCTTTTTGGTAACACTGCAAGGCATTGGCAAACGAATGGCCGCACGGATTGTCGATCACTTTGGTGATGGCACCTTCCAGATTTTGGAACAGGAACCAGAACGAATGCTGGAAGTTAACGGCATCACCAGTGGCAAACTAGAGAAAATGTTGCAGTCATACAGCGAAAGCCGCAAGCTGCAAAACCTGATTGCTTTCCTTGCTGGCTTGGGAATCACCGCCACCTATGCAGGCAAAATCTACCGAGAATTTGGCGATGAATCGATCACCACCATCAAAAGAGATCCATATTTACTGATCGAGCGAGTGCGCGGCTTTGGCTTTAAACGCGCCGATGATATTGCCCTCAAAACCGGAATCCCGATCGACAGTCCTATTCGTTATCAAGCAGCGATCGCCGACACCCTGCGCCAAGCAGCCAAACAGCAAGGACATTGCTTCTTACCCCAAGCAGCCCTAATCCGCAGTTGCGCTGATTTACTCCGCTTACCCGGTCATCATCCCCAAGCCCCAGCGATTATTGCCCACATCCAAGCTCTCTGTGCTCCTAACGCCCCCGATCGCCGCCGACTTGTTGTGGAAGACACCGATGTTTATTTATGCCGCGCCCATCAAGCGGAATATCGGTTGGCCGAAAATCTTCAAAGCTTATGCGGCACCTTTAAAGTTAAAACCGATATTGATGAATGGATTGCCAAATATGAAGCCGATAACGATATTGAGCTAGCAGCAGGGCAAAAAGAGGCATTGACCAATGCCGTAACTCAAGGAGTAACTATTATGACCGGGGGCGCTGGGGTGGGTAAAACAGCGACGGCCAAGGCAATTATTGAATTCTGGCTCGATCATGACCAGCGAGTAGTGGCCTGCGCTCCTACCGGCAAAGCGGCTTTAAGAATCCAAGAAAGCACTGGTTTAGAAGCTCAGACCATTCATCGGTTACTAGGCTGGATGGGGACTGGGTTTAGCCATAATAGTCGCTATCCCTTAGAAGGCGATTGTTTTATTATTGACGAAGCTTCGATGTTAGATTTAGCGATCGCCGATGCTCTTGTCGCCGCCATTCCCCTCTCTGCCCAGGTATTATTTATTGGTGATGTGAACCAATTGCCCTCGATCGCCGCCGGTAACGTGCTGCGAGATATGATCCAGTCCGGGATTTTTCCGGTGGCCAAGCTGACTGAGGTTTTCCGTCAAGCAGCAGCTTCTAAAATTACTCAATGCTCCTATGCGGTGAATGATGGCCAGATGCCAGGAATAGAAGTTGTAACCAAGGCCACTGAGCAGTTTGAGAGTGACTGTGTATGGATTAAATGTAATGCCCCAATTATCCCTAAGGCCACGGAGTGGCTATTGCGGGAAAAGTTACCAGAGTTGGGTTATCGACAGGCTGATATTCAATATTTAGCGCCCATGCACAAAACTGATAGTGGCAATATTGCGATCAATCAATTGGTGCAAGATTTTTGGAATCCGGTGCAGCCCAATAAACGCAGAATTAAGCAGTTTCGGGTAGGCGATCGGGTCATTCAGACCAGCAATGACTACAATCAGTTGGTGTTTAACGGCGATATTGGCACTATTGAATCGATCGTTTCTAAAGAAGAAGAAACTATCACCCATATTCGTTATCCAGACTGGCAGGAACCTCAGGGAAAGCTAATTGAATACAGTGTGGCGCAGTTAGATAATGTCATGCTGGCCTATTCGATTACGATTCACAAAAGCCAGGGTTCGGAGTTTCCGGTGGTGGTGATTCCGTTGAGTACTGAGCATAATATAATGCTGCAACGGAATCTGTTGTACACAGCAATTACGCGGGGGCGGCGGTTGGTGGTGCTGGTGGGAGAGGAGCGGGCGATGCAGCAGGCGGTGAATACGGTGCGATCGACAAGACGACATACCCGTTTGCAGGAACGTTTACAATCGTAGATTTCGAACTATTACAAGATTACTTCAGGGGGAATCACCCAGCCAAGATTAGATGATGGAGATATCGTTGAAATTCAGGTATTGCAATGAAAATCTATTCGTTTTCTTTCGACACGGGTCTAAATCTAATCTCAGTTTGGGATGATAGTAAGCCCAGTAGGTCAGCTTTTCACGGTTATTCTGAACAAGCTTTTAATCAAGGTTTTTCCTGGATGCCAGGAAGCGTTACATTCTTCACCTTTGGGAAAACTTGTCGTGCTGTCGTTGAAGTCTGTCTTCTGCAATCGAACGAAGTATTTCATCTCCAACCTGAAACTATGAGAGCCATTCGTGTTCCTTTCGATTTGGCTGGTGAAGGTATTCGATACACTGATTGCATGAATATTTTTGATAAAGCGTTTGTATCGATACCTCCAGGTAACTATAGTCTAGTATTTGAGAATCGATTAAATGACAACCCAGAATATTTGAGTAGCCCTGAATATTTAGAAGATGTTGAGGCTGGGTTTTCATCAGAGATAATTCGGCTGAGCTTTGTGCAGACATCAAAAGATGTGGAGCCAGCTATTTTTAAAACAGAGTCTTGGAGCGAACTGCCCTATCACATAGAAGGCTATGACTCTCTAAATCCAATCTACCCACTTCTTCTAAAAGTTTGCTTGCTAATGCCGCTTCCATTTACCAGCGGCATTACTGGTCCAGGCGCATCTATTTTAGTTACGAACTATGCTTCTGAATCAAGCAAAGAAGCTTCTGTTATTCAAAATCGCAACCAGGGATACGCAATTTTCCCAGATGGAGTCGAGTTTTATTCTTTGGGTAATGCTCAAGTAATTTCTGTAGAAGCATGGTGTGCCGGAAAAATTAATCTGCATCCAGGTAGTGTGCGAGCTATCATTGTTCCCTTCAATGTTGCAGATGGCAGTGGTGCATTCTTGTCTGATGGTAAGGGAGGAGGATATGAATTAGCTGATATTTTGGCAGTAGGTTCTTATGCGCTTTTATTTGAGATTAGGTTAAACAATGACCCAGAATATTTGAACAGTCCCCGCTATCAAGAGAATACGAGCCTGGGTTTGACTGAAGAGTATTGCTCTCTGACATTCATTCCCACTACACAAACAGTCGTTCCACAAGTATTGCGATTTGATATTGATGAGAGTGACTCTAACCCGTAGCAATAATTCTGTTGGTAAATATCTAAGCGTCAGACTACTAAGTTTCCCAGCCAAATTCTTCTACTAGCTCCACACAAAGCCGATCGATCGCCTCTAAATCTGGTCGATCGGGTAAGGTAGAAACTTTATAGACTTCCTCCATCTCCGCCAAAGCCTGATCAGCCAAGGCTTTGACTTGTTCATAGCTAAAATCGCCATTCAAAATTCCTCGCAGCTCCGCAGCATCCCCCGCAGCGACCCGATCGACCGGTACCTCACCACTCCGTAAAACCTCCGTGCCGCTGCGCAAAATTCGTAGACAGTGCATGGCGTGCTTTAAATCAAACCCCGACTGCTTCTCCATCCCCGCCCGTTGGGGGTTACGGTTTTTCGCCCAAGATTGATAGGCATCCCATTCTCGACAGGCATTGCGATAGCCCTGACTTTTTTGCAGCAGCTTAATAAAATCGCTGCGGCTATTGGTCAAGTTTTGGCTATAGGGTAAAACCTCATCTGCCAAAGGATATTGCTTCAGCAATCCCTTAAAATCCACATCGCCAGTTAAAAGCTGATAAAGATCTTCGGCCTCAGCGAAGTATTCGATTTTTTCTCGAATCAATAAGTATAAATATTCCAAGAAAGAATGTAGTTCATCTTTGCTCAACGGACGCTCTACCCCTAAACCAAAATCATCAGGATGCGGTGGCTTCTCAGGGGGATTTAGTAACCATTTGCGATGAGATTCAATTTTCCGAATTTGGGCGGCAGCGTATCCCGAAAAAGTATGTTTGGCTTTCTTGCTCAAGAAAATCTGCCGATTGGCCAAGAGCTTTTTGCCCACTGGAGTAATCAACGGATATTCTTTTAACCACAGCAGCTCCAAAATATTTGGATTAGAATTCGCCGCTAGCTGCACATATTTACGCAGTTCATAGATGACCGTATCTTGGTTGTTGTCTAAAAAACTGAGGATTCCTGGCTCTGACCAGCCGCTATCTTTTTGCTCGATCGAGGCACTCCCCAAATAATAAACTTTGGGCGCAATAAAAATCCCTCGATAGTCTTTATCTGAACTAGGTCGGCTTAAACCATAGCCATGACTGCCCACCAGGCCGATGATGATCGATCGAGTTTCTACCGTAATTCTATCCACAGCTACCCTATAAAAATGCGTTTACCTATCTTGACACAAGACTTTTTTGATTTTGGCGGCTGCCCCAGAAACTCTATACATAGCTTAAAATAAGAGAGCAACATTCTCAGCCAACGCCAGTGACTCTTTCTAGCCCCGATATGCCTTTGTACAACCACCCCCTCCCTGAAATTGAAGGTTGGCTGATTTCGATCGGCTGTCAGCAAGATGCCAAGCAGCCCCATTGCTGGAAATTCTCCCGCGATACCTGGAAAGCCGAGATCCAGCTAGAAACCGAAGAACTAGCCGTACATTACAACAACCCTGGCCAACAAGATACCTATCGCTCTTTTAAGTATTCCCTCAGCCGCCAAGATATTGAGAACGCGATCGTTGCCGGGCCATAGAGTACTAAATGCCATACCGAACCTTGCCAATATTGAGTTTTCTGTATAATGGAGTAATATAAATTCACAATCATTAAAATTAATATGGAATCCGCAGCCGTTCTGAGCATCTCCTTAGGAGCAGCGGTCGTAGCCGTTACTGCCTATGGTCTCTATCTTTCCTTCGGGCCGCCAGCTAACCAACTCGACGACCCTTTTGATGATCACGAAGACTAAGCTGGTCAATTCCTACACCGCTACCCACGGTGTAGGCACCTTAAACTCGGCATCGGCTATGATCGAAAAAAATTGCTGCATGGTGATTGATATGGGTTCTCCTCTCAAAAATTATCAAACGGGTCAAATCTGGAAGTATCGAGCAAGAGACGGGGAAGCCGAATCACAGCTAGTGATTATCAATTCCACCCTGGTTCCTGGGTGCGGTGAAATATTTAGCGTGGCAGTAGAGGGCGTAAAGTTAAGAAATCCCTGGATGGTGGGTGGCATTCAAACCAATTTGCCCCATGCGCCAGTGTCAGCAGGTGCTTTAGACCTCAGTGTGCTGGAGCTGGTGGGGATTAGACCGAGTCCGCTGGAAGAGTATGGTGATGCTTTTCAGGAGTGGAAGCAGCCCTTCGATCGCGGTGAAGCCGGAGTTTTCACTATTTCGATCGCCGAAATTCTCAACTGCGTAGAAGAAGCGGTCAACCACGGCACGATCATCGACAACGAAGAGTTTTAGCTAGTCTTTGGAGATCGAAGTAGGGTTCACCAAAAAATCTGCGGCCTGTACGGCTGCCGCCACCGATATCTGAATTGGTTTTAGAGTCACTAAACCATCATTCACAAAAAAGTCCCGCACCGTCACCCGATCGCCAGTGTTAAACAAAGTCTCATAAAACACCTCCTTGATACCCGCCGATATAATCAGCTTTAAGCAAGCCAAACAGGGTTCCAAAGTCACATAAATAGCTGCGCCTTCCGTGCGAATACCATGTTTAGCCGCCTGGGCAATGGCGTTGGCTTCGGCGTGGATCGATCGAGAGGGCAAATTATTGTCGGTGCATTTTTGCAGCCCCTCGTAGCAAAAGCCTTGGGCGGTGCAGTGGGGAGAGCCGGGAGGAGAGCCATTGTAGCCAGTGGCCAAGATCTGCCGATGTTTGACGATCACCGCGCCGACCGGGAAAGCTAAGCAGGTCGATCGCACCGCAGAGAGCTTGGCGATCATCATAAAATATTCATCCCAGGTGGGGCGGGTGTGGATCTCGTTCACCGGTGGTTCTTTGAAGGTCGATCGCAATTTTAATGCAAATTGATCTTGTTCTCCCGCAATGGACTAATATTTTCACTGCCACTAGACACCTAAGTTAAGAGATTACAAATGACTGTCCCGATTAAAATTCAATGCCTTGTTCCCCATGCACGGGTGCCAGAATATGCTCATCCAGGGGATGCGGGGGCAGATTTGTTTGCCGCAGAAGACTGTGAGATTTTGCCGGGTAAATGGTTGGCTGTGTCTACGGGGATAGCCGCAGAAGTGGCGATCGGCTATGAACTCCAGGTGCGTCCCCGTAGCGGTTTGGCCATCAAGAAAGGTGTGACGGTGTTGAATTCTCCGGGGACGATCGATGCTGGTTATCGTGGTGAAATCAAGGTGATTTTAATTAATCATAGTGATAATACTTTTGTAATTAAAACGGGCGATAAGATTGCGCAGATGGTGCTGGCGGCGGTGTCGATCGGTGAATTCACTGTAGTTAAAGAGTTGACTGATTCTGCGCGAGGTAGCGGGGGATTTGGTTCTACTGGGGTTTAGTATTCTTCGGTAATTTCTTGTAGCTGACGCTGGAGTTCTTCTTTGCTGGGCAGATAAAGCTGATACTGTGAGGCGAAAATGTTTGCGTCTTTGGGCAGAGTTAACTCTACGAGAGCATCTTTTTTTCTCTTACAAAGAATGATGCCGATGGTGGGATGCTCTTCTGGAGTTTTGATGTAGCGATCAAAGTAGTTCACATACATTTGCATTTGTCCTAGGTCTTGATGAGTCAGCTTGTCAAGCTTGAGATCGATCAGCACATAGCAACGCAGTAAACGGTTGTAGAATACCAAATCAACATAAAAATGTTCTTCATCCAGGCTAAAGCGTTTCTGTCTGGACTCGAAGAGAAATCCTTTGCCCAGTTCTAGCAAAAAATGCTCTATTTTGTTGATGATGGCGGTTTCTAGCTCATTCTCGGAGTAAGCTGCCTGTGGTTTGAGTTCTAGGAATTCTAAGATATAGGGGTCTTTGATGGCATCCCGTGGGGATTCGATGATTTGTCCTTGGCTGGCCAAGCGTTTGACGGTATCTTTGTCGCTGCTGAGGGCTAGGCGTTCAAATAGGGCGGAGGCGATTTGTCGTTCTAATTCTCTTACTCTCCAGTGATTATTGGCGGCTTCGATTTCGTAGAATCTGCGCTCAGCGGGATTTTTTAGGGTCATCAGAATTTGGTAATGAGACCAACTCAATCGAAATTGTTGGCTCAATTCCATGAGGGATAATCGATTGAGCAATTGGTCAGACAATGTCTGACCAATCTCAGCATAAGCTTGGTAGAACAGGCGACAGTTTTTAAGGTTGGTGGTAGAGCAGCCTGGGACACCTGATGAAGTAAGGTTTTCAGACAATTTAGTTAATAAACGACTCCCATACTGGGCGCGGTCTTCGCCTTGTTGCTCGAATTCGACAATGTAGTATCCAAACAGCCAATTCCTGACAACCAAGGAAAAGTTCACGGCCTGACTTGCTTGCTGTTGCAGTGATGAGTGGGTTTGGGATAAAACTTGTACTAAATTATCAAGGTTCATGGCTAGTATGAAGGTTGAAAGGATCTGGAAGTGATTCTTGCTCCAGATGAATTGCATTTTGGCTATGTGGGTAGTATACAATACCAACAAGTTTGCTAGAATTTGGGGGCTGGTGCTCCTGGATTTTTATTGCAGACGAGTCCCTGAAGCAAATCATTGATGCTGTTGGAGTAAATTATGAGTGATGTTCCGCTGTGTAGTATTGCTGTTGCCGAGCAGTTGGCGGCGGCGGATTTAGAGGAGTTGGAGATGGCTTTGCAGGCGGATTTCTGTAAATTGCAGAAGCCGACGAAGCGTTTATTTGGGGTGGATGATGTTGTGGTCATCGTCGGTTTGGCTACGGGGGCGGCGCAGTTGGTTGATTATGGGATCAAAGCCAGTAAGGCGATCGTAAAATGGCGGCAAAAGCTGAAAGCAAAGGATTTGGATGCTTGTTGTATTTTGGAGCATCCTCGCCGTCCGCCGTTAGATTTACGTACAGCCAGTGATGAGGAAATTTTGGAATGGTTTCAGCGCTAAAGCAAGAGAGAGTTAAGCCGCCTTATGAGCCGATCGAGGCTCCACCGATAGCTCCGCTTGCGCCTACGGCGATCGAACGTGAAAGTGGTTTTAAAAATGAAGTATTGATTCTGATTTCTGCGCCGCTGTTAGATGGTAATGAGCAGCCGGTGGTGGCGTTGTCAGCGCAGCGAGAAGTAGATGAGATCTACGATGCGGTGGCTGATCTGGAGCTGGATTTGAAAATTGTGGTGAAGATTGCCACTGTAGAGGCTTTGAATGAGGTGTTTAGCGATCGACGTAGCCCTTTGGTGATCCATTTTATTGGTCATGGGATGACTGGTGAGCAAGGGGTGGCTTTGGTCTTGGAAGATGCTGTGGGTATTGCTCGTCCCTTTGCTGCTCAAGATTTTCGGCGGTTATTGGTTGATTTGGATCGGGCACCTTGTCAGGTGGCTTTTTTGAATGCTTGCCATTCTGATGGTCTGGCTGCTGAATTGCTAGATGCGGGGGTGGATCATGTGGTGGCGATCAATGCTGCTGATCCTATTTTGGATGCGGCATCGCGCTGTTTTGCTAGGGCTTTTTATGGGGCGCTGTTGCGGGGAAACACGGTACAGCAATCTTTTGGGCATGGTCGTACTGCGGTGGAACTCAGTGATGATCTGCGCCAAGAAATTGATTGGGTTACTTTGCAATCAGCGAATTTGGCAGAGTCTCTGAAGTTTCATTTGTTACCAGGAAACAGCCGTATTCATCAAAATAGACTAGCGATGGCCGGTGTTAATCCGGGAGATATAAAGGTTGACGACTGGGAAGATATTCATCCAGATCTAGTCGATCGGGGGTTTTTTGTCGGTCGAAATTCAGAGATTCATCAAATTGCGGTGTCTTTAGAAAGAGATCGCAATAGTTGCATTGCGTTGTCTGGGATGGGGGGGATTGGTAAAACTTGGTTAGCGAAGGCGGTGGGCAGATGGCAGCATGAGCGGCGGCAGTGGCGAAATGGGGTGTGGTTTGTGGATCTACGGAATGTGGAGACGGTGGCGGCGGCGAGAGCGAAGGTGATGCAGGTACTTGAGATGGTGATCGATCGAGCACAACGACGAGATACTTACTCTAATCAAGATCTGCAAGCAGCATTGCGGCGGACAAAAATGCTGCTGATTTTAGATGATTTGGATGTTTTGCTGACGAAGGCTGCTGAAACTGAAGAGTTGGTGAATTTTATTCAGGCTCTATTATCTAATCGGGGCATCTGTCTACTGATTACGGCTAGGGAAGCTTTACCGGGCAATATTGGTCATAGTTCCAAAGCAATTGAGAGCACCACGATAGATGTAGCTAAGCAGATTTTTCAGCGGTATGTGCCAACAACTATAGCTGACCAAGCTGATTTATTGGCAGTGTTGGAGCTATTGGATGGATACCCTTTGGCTATTCAGATTGCCGCAAAATATACGCAGGATCGGCGCTGTAGTTTGCAAGATTTAAAGGAAAGATTGGCGGCGGAGTTTCGCCAGGTGTTGGGTGGATCGCTGCAATATGCTACAGACAAGGAAAGGAGTCTGATTGCTTCGTTGAATCTTTCTTATGGGGTTTTGCCGTCTGCGACCCAGGAAATGTTTGCTAATTTGGCGCTGTTTCCTGGGGGGTTAACGATCGAGGCCGCTTGCTACATTTTTGGCCAAGAGGCGAGAGATGCGCTGGAAACTTTGTTGCTATTTTCAATGGCTGAGAAGCCAACTACTACAATTTGGCGGTTGCCGGAACCGGCGCGGCAATATGCGATCGATCGGCATTTTTTACCCGCCAAGGTAATTGCTGCCCATAAATCTAAAACCCTGGGGTATTTCCATGAGCTGTTGCAGGGACTGGAAGATGCTTTGTTGCCGGAGATGATCGGCCAATATCAAATTAATCTTAAGCATTTTTTGGATTGGGGTTATGACGATGAGTTAGGTGATCACGGGATTTGTTATAGTGCCAGGATTACAATATTGGTAGCGAAATATTGGCGATCGCTGGCACCCGGAGAAGATGTGCTGGAGGGGATTGATCGAGCTTTGATTGCTGCCGATCGTTGTCGCGATCAATTAGCTATTGCTGATTTGCATAAGGTTAAGGGCGATCAACTATTGATTCAACAAGGCTTATCCATAGCTCAAAAAAGTTACGCTAGGGCGATCTATCTCTATGGAGTAATCCGTCAAGATTCGCTACCAATTCTAGAAAAAGCCCAGATTCAACAGAAGTTAGGAGCTGCTTGGGAAATTTATCCTAACTCTGAACAAGCTGAATTCTTTTATCTTCAAGCTTTTAGGTTGTATGGAGCTGCTGGGGAACCGTTGCAAGCAGCAGGGATAAAAATGGTGATCGGAGATATGCAAAGAGATTCTGACAAACTGGCAACAGCTTTAGCTAGTTATCAAAAGGCGTTAGAAATTTATCAATCTTTGTCGCATCGGTCAGGTATTCTGAAGGTTGAAAGTCGGATTCGCCGATTGCAAGGTTTAAAGGAAGATTTGGAAACTTCTGAGCCTTTTGAGGTGGTGACTGTTGATCAGGCAGGGGTGGTGATTGATCGACAACAGCACATTGTTCAATATTTCCGAGAAGGTCTACCAGGCGGTATTGAACTAGAAATGATTTCAATTCCAGCCGGAGAGTTTTTGATGGGTTCACCTGATGGGGAAGGTTATGATACTGAAAAGCCTCAGCATCTCGTAACCGTCTCAGAATTTTTCATGGGTAAATATCCGGTCACTCAAGAACAATGGCGATCGATCGCTATTCAGACAGAATTGCAAGTTAATGTAAAGCTAGAACCAGAACCAGCTTATTTTGTAGGAGATAGTAAACCGGTAGAGAGTATTTTTTGGCAGGACGCTGTGGAATTTTGTGCTCGTTTATCCAAACTAACTGATAAAAAATATCGCTTACCCACTGAAGCTGAGTGGGAGTATGCTTGTCGCGCTGGTACAACTACTCCCTTTTGCTATGGAGCAACCATCACTACAGATTTAGCTAATTACAATGGCTACACTTATAACAATGAACAGCTAGGAATTAGAAGAAGTAGTACGACTTCTGTAAAACGATTCCTTTCAAATGCTTTTGGTCTTTATGATGTACATGGCAATGTTTGGGAATGGTGCGAAGACCATTGGCATAGCAACTATCAACAAGCACCAAAAGACGGCTTTGCTTGGGTTGATTCTATGACAATGGAAGGTATTCATGTACTTCGTGGTGGTTCATGGTTCAGTGATCTTATTAGGTGCCGTTCGTCTCATCGTGGAAGGATCAACGTGGATGCTCACAGCTATGGATGTGGTTTTCGAGTGGTATACTCTCCGTCGAGGATTGTGTAGCTCTTTTCACCCTACAATAAGTTTAGCCTTTGGCCGATCGATTTTGGCAATTAATAACTAATTCTCCTTACTATTGATCGAGTCTCAATCCAATCAAAGCCACATGGCTGCTGATAAGTAAGTCAGAGATTGATCGCTTTGCTTGTGACTCAAGAAGTAGCCGCAAATTACCTGATTATGGTTTCGATCGGCAAAAAGAGAGATAAAGGCTGGTCTTGAAAGGGAATAAATTCATACTTCAAGTAAAAATCTCTGGCCGTTGAATCGATCGCATCAACCGGCT
>JAAFHZ010000077.1 GCA_013297675.1 Synechococcales cyanobacterium bin59.metabat.ball.084
TCACGAAAGACACATCATTGAAAAAAAGCATCCGATTGAAAAGATATCGTGCTGCAATGGATAACGACTATCTAAGTAGGGTCTTATCGTTGTAGAAGTATCATAATTTGATGCGTTTGCCCTGGATTCGTGCAAATGGATCTTTCGTTGGCTCAAGTATAGAAGCCAAACGTACTATGTCATTTAGGGCTGTTAATATTTTCTTGATTTCGTCAGTACCCGTGACCTGCTCAGAGTTTAAGAATCCATCATTAGTCTCTACTTCTTGCAATAACTCCTGTAAATGTGGATGTGTGGCGATCCTTTTTTGAGTTGCAACAATTCCTTCATCACGAATTTCTCCTTTGATTGTCTCCACAGTTATCTTGAAAGCCTCAATGCAATCTTTAGGTACAATTAAAATAGGCTCTTTAAGATCTTTGTTAAATACAATTTCGGTAGGCAAAGTGGTCATTGCCGCAGCACGACTTGGCAAAAGGTCGAATCCAACAATAGCATTGATAATTGTAGATTTCCCCGCCTTCATCGGAGCTATGATAGACATGACTAACTCAAGTTCTTCTACGAGATGCTTCTTGTTAACTATTTGCCGCTCAAATTCTGCGTATTTTTTACCAGTATCGTCAGCTTTAAGCGCATTGCTGGCACGCCGCATTAGACTTTCGATTTTCTCCGAAAGTCCGATAACATCTTTTTGTAAATCTTTAACCGAAACTTTCTTGAGCTGTTCAGCATAGTTAATAGACATTGATTTTATCTAGGTATAGATCATAATAGTGCTGTGCATTCACTGCTACATCCTGCTTTATTAAGATTATGCCCAAAAATTGATCAAGATAAACAGAGGAATAGACGATCACCAAGGGAAATCAGTTTCTCTGGTACGGTTCAACACCCAGAAAAAGCCTGTACACCTGCGAAATTAATATCTTTCAACTCGGCAATCGATCGACTAACCAAAAAGTGAATTCAAATAAATAGAGCCAATCCATAGGATTGACTCTGTATTTTCGCAAAGAGAGAAGACTACTACTGTAGAACTACAGCCACGTTGGCATTGCTCAATCCTCTTTGCTTTACTTCAGTGAGGGTCTTGTTGATTGCATATTTCTGGTTGATCGAATTGATCAACTCAGTTTGGTTGTGCTTTTTAGCAACGCCCCAAAGATCAGCAATCAGGTCAAAAGAACCATCGGCATTCCGAGACCAGCCGAGATCATATTCGCCTTCCAAGACAGCCACGATGTCTGCCCGAATCTTTTGGCCTTGATAGCCACGGAGATCCGCTTCGGTCTTTACAGAAATGCCCAAATCGCGTAGAGAGCTTTTGAGAACTTCTGCATCGGAGATTTTGGTACGTAAGGTGCTGAAGTGAGACATAATCAGTTTCCTCCAAGGAATAATTGAGAAAAAGTGAACATGGACCCGCGTCACCCCAAAAAATTACCGGGTGACAATCATCGAACCAACTAGCAACCGGTTTTAACACCATGAGCTAGCCTTTCCTCCCGTAGGAGAAAACCTGTTAGAACTCCATGCGCTGATAGTCAGCCACAGAGGATGCCGCCGGACGAGCGCGTTGTCTAGCCCAATCTCGCAGAGCAGCAACCTGCTCGTGCATAGTGCGAGAAAGAGGCATAGTCGCCTTAATAGCAGCAATAAAATCAAGCTGCGAGAACTCCCGGTCTTGAGCGAAGGCATCGTACATCGCAGCAAATAATGCCTGCTCAATTTCTGCCCCCGAAAAGCCCTCGGCTACTTTTGCCAGCTCTTCGCAGTCAAAGCGTTCTGGATCGCGCTTGCGCTTGCGAATGTGGATCTTGAAGACTGCTTCTCGCTCAGATTGCGTTGGTAGATCGACAAAGAAAATCTCGTCGAAGCGACCTTTGCGTAAAAATTCGCTGGGCAGACGCTCCACCCGGTTAGCTGTCGCCATTACAAACACTGGCGAAGTTTTTTCCTGCATCCAAGTCAAGAAAGAACCAAAGATCCGACTAGAAGTACCTGCATCGGAATCAGCAGAACCACCAGCACCCGAGAAGGCTTTTTCTAACTCATCAATGAGCAAAATACAAGGCGAAATCGACTCCGCAGTCTTAATCGCCGCCCGCAGGTTAGCTTCCGATCGACCCACCGTAGAGCCATCGTAAACCCGACCCATATCCAGGCGCAGCAAAGGCAAACCCCACATTTCAGCGGTAGTTTTGGCAATCAAAGATTTACCACAACCGGGTACGCCCAAAATCAGCATTCCCTTAGGTTGAGGTAGGCCATAGTCTCGCGCCCGTTCAGTAAAGGCATCAGCCCGCTGAGTGAGCCAGCGTTTTAATTCGCCTAAACCACCCACTTCTTGCATGGTTTCGTTATTTTGAATAAACTCCAAAATACCGTTGCGACGAATAAGCTGTTTCTTTTCGGCCAACACAATATCTACTTCGTCGCCAGTAAGGCGATTACGTTGAATATAGGCTTTGCGGAAAACTTTTTCAGCTTCGTCTTTGGTTAAACCCAAAGCTGCCGTGAGCAAACGCTCCCGGTCTTCAGCCGCCATGCTCCTTTGAGGAGTTTGGGCTAACTGATTAGACAGCACTCGATCGAGTTCTTTGCGGGTAGGCAGATCGAAATCTATCACTACAACTTCAGTTTCTAGCTCGATCGGAATTTGCTGGACTGGCGACATCAAAATGATGTTTTTAGCACTGCCTTTAAAGCTAGCTACCGCATCTCGCAGCCAACGAGTAACATCAGCAGAATCTTTAAAGGGATGAAGATCTTTAAAGATATAAATGCCACTCTCTTGATGGCGCACAACCCACTCGATCGCCATTTGCGGCGAGGCGGTGCCGTGCTGGACAGCCTTGGTTTGACCGTGTTCCACCATGCCCTGGGTGAGAGTCCAAACGTATACTTTACGCTCGATGCCCTTCTGCTGGGCGATCGAAAGAATCTCTCGTTCAGCACGTTCTTCCTCAGAAGTCATGAGGTAGATCAGGGGGTATTGGGCTTGAATGAGAGTATTTAGCTCTGCTTGCATAGTTCCCTACCTATAAAAAACGGCTGTAAGAATGCGGTAGCTATTGGAAGTCAACAGTGACTTAGTGACCTCAAAAGCCGTGGTTTTTAGCGTTGACCAACCAATAGGGTATCCTGTCTAGGAACTACTAGCTCATCATCTAAAATGCCTGGTTGGCTTCCGAGGGCAACCATTTCACCATCTCTAATTACCGTAGGATGAGCACATTCGGGACAGTTGTATACCTGATGCTTTCCAAGGCGAGCGTTGGCTACCTCTTCAATTAACTCGGGATGCTGAATGTAAACTTCTAGCGCCCTAGCTGCAATTGTTGACATTGTTTCTAACTCGACGGCGGCTTTTATTTTGAGCTGCCTGTACAAGTCAGATGTCAGGTATAAAGTGACCTTTTGCTTTTCTTCCATGGTGTTTAGCGGTGCATTCCGGGTTGCTTGTATATCAATCTAATCAAGTTTTTTAGAACTGTCAAGCTGCTTTAATGCTTTGATGGCAAAATCTTTACATTGCTTAACAATTGCTGATCGAGTTTTCATAATGTAATGATCTCAAGCAAAGGTCGATGGTAAGCTGAAACCCATCAAGTTCTAACCCTGCTATGACTTCTAGAAACATTCGTCAGCGCATTGAACAGTTTAACAGTCAGCGCCCCGTGGATCTGCAAAAGATTAAGTATGACAAGATGAAGAAAGATCCCTTTAGCTTTTTTCGGGGGAGCTGTCACTTATTTCATCAAGATTGGCCGACAGGAGCAGAGATCAATCGAGCGCCCCAAATGTTCATCTGCGGTGATTTGCACTTAGAAAACTTTGGCACCTATAAAGGAGCCGACCGCCAAGTGTATTTTGGCATCAACGATTTTGATGAAGGGATCTATGCGGCAATAACTAGGGATATCACCCGTTTAGCTGTGAGCGTATTGCTGGTTGCCGAACTGTTGGGGTTAGAGAAAGTCAAGCAATCTGTATTGGTCACAAATCTGTTGGACAAATATCGTCAGACTTTACTGACAGGAAAACATCGGAGCCTGAAAGATGCCCAGGGGGTGGTAGGAGATCTGCTGGAGAAAGCATCTGACCGATCACGCCTAGATTTGCTGAAAAAATATTTGGGCGATGTGGATAGCGATAAATTACAGGAAAAAGACGATAAAATTTTGGCAATAGCTGACAGTCAGAGAGAGCAAATTTTGGCAGTTTATGGTGATTGGGCAGAGCAACAGTCTAAGCCAGAGTTTTATGAATGTTTAGATATTAAGCAGCGATTAGCTGGCTTGGGTAGTTTAGGTGTCGATCGATATCTATTACTGGTTGCAGGCAAGGGTGAAAGCCAGCGCTATTTACTTGATTTGAAGGAGCAGCCTATTTTAGCAGCTAGTCCTTGGTCTAGCTCTGCTCAGCGAGTATTGATGGTACAGTCTCTGCGTCAATCGCCAGTGCCAGCGCTACAAGGAGAGCTATCGATCAATCAGAAATCTTTCACCTTGCGGGAGCTGCAACCTAGTCAGGACAAAATTACTTGCGATGCCGAAAATATTAATTCAGATGATTTGCAGCAGTTGGTGCAGATAGTGGGGCAAGTGACAGCTTGGAGTCATTTGCAAACTGATAAGTTGTCAGAAATCGTTGATTATGCGGCGGGTGAAGGGTGGTGCTCGATCGTCTTGGAATATGCTACAAAATACGCCGAGCAAGTCAAAGCTGATCACCAAGAATTCGCAGAAATTCATTGAGCAGCAGTCCGACTTTTGCCTAAATTCCTGGGCATTACATACCCGCAGTAGCGCGTTCTTGGTAGCCTGCTCTCATCATTTTGGCTCCGTCAACTCCTGGCTTGAATCCTTGCAAATCTATCGACATTAATATCCTGCTTTGGTAAAATCTAAATTAATAGACTTTCCATGCTCATTTGCAACTCTGTATGCGTAAATACTTGTTCGCTTTAATTTTAGTCGGGATACTTGCGAGTGAATCATCACCTTCAACGGCGCAATCTTCCACAACACCAGAAAACGCTGTAGAAAATTCGACAGCGCCTAGTGACCAGGCAGAGAGACTTCGTGAATTGATAAATAGTGCCAATAAAAAAATTAGTAAAGGTGAATATCAGGCTGCCCGCTTAGACTTAAATCAAGCGATCGAGCTTTCCCCCCAAAATGCACCACTCTTTGCTCTTAGAGGAATTGCTTACACTGGTCTAGAACGCCATGAAAGAGGAATTCAAGATTTCAATCAAGCAATCAAAATAGATCCTAAAAATATCATATTTTACAACCTGCGAGGAGAAGCTTATCTTAAGATTCAGCAATATCAACTAGCCGTAGTTGACTATGATCAAGCTGTTCAGCTAAGTCCCAAATCCTCCCAAGTTTACATCAACCGAGCTGTTGCTTATCAAGCTCTCAATAATACAGACAAAGCGCTCATTGATTTTAATCAAGCTGTTATGTTGAGTCCACAAGATCCTGAAGTCTATAATAGTCGTGGAAAGTTTTACGCTAGTATTTTTAGTGCTTCTAAGTCGCAGAGCGGAGGTGCTTTGCCTTTTTTCTATAACCCGATCGATGATATTAAAAATAAAGCTTTTAAAGACTATGATATGGCAGTTAAGCTAAATCCAAAAGCGGCGATTTACTATTATAACCGAGGAAATCTACATATCGAAATAATGAAAAGTTATACAATTAGTTCTTTTCGATCATTTGATCGTGGTTCAGAGAAAAATTTTGCCGTCAATGATCTGAAGATTGCCGCCAAGCTGTTTCTGGAAGCTGATGATGAAAGGAATTATAAAATAGTAATACAGACCATCAGCGACCTTCAGTAATTAGTTTAATAATCGGCACCCAGATGATCCCCCATTTTTAACTGTTGGATCATTTAAAAAGCATGTTATATATTTATTTTGCTTGCCAAGAGTGTAAACAAATGTCGTATCATCAAATGCCCCTACTCCACCAGTAGTAGCCAAAGCCATTCGATAGGCATTGCTGCTGATTATTTTCCATCCATCATCCAATAGATCTGTCAAACTATCATTGGTTACTTTCCATGATGTTTTTTGGTAGCTGCTGTTTTGGGCATATTGATTAGAATGTAATCCTGTTGATTGAGCAACTACTTTACTAGCGTTAAAAGAAATAAAAATAGAAAATATCAATAAAGCAATAGAACAAATATTTAGCAAGATACTTTTCTTCATAGTAATTCGTTTATTTACAACAAGGTAAGCAAGATACAAATGGTATGTTGTCAGAACTTGATACCTAGTGAATGATTTGTAATATTTCTTTAAATGTCATAAATATAGTGTTATAAATCTGCTGCTTTCCAAATCATTCTCCCAATCTCACCAGGAATCTTTAAACTCGATGTTCAAGTTTTTGAAAACTGCTTAGGTATATAATATTGGCTTAATGATCAGTGTAGAAAGGTAAAGATATGCTGCTAAACAAGCCTTTGCCATTCATCGAAGACTTCATTAACGAATTGAACAAAGGGCTAAACGTTCTGGTCAAGTACCTCCATCTCTCATCCCCTGAACTTCTATCCTCCTGAACTTCTATCCTCCTGAACTTCTATCCTACATTCATTCATTGATAATGACCCCGCTCCAGATCGAAAATCGACTGCACCTCAACATTCGATTTGGTCTGATCCTCATTCGCATAACGAGTTAATAACTCTTGAATACAACTCTGGTACTTAGCTAATTTATCCATTGTAAAATCACCTTATCAACTGGCTCATAAACAAAAAGTAAAATTCGATATCTGTGAACAGCAGTTTGAGTAAACTCATCTCCCCGAAACTCACCAACCGCTTCAACAGACCCACCGTAAACCTTTGCCGTATCTTTAACAACACATCAGTGCATACTATTTGAACCTAGCTGCGTAAATCGAAAAAAGCCATATCCATAATTTCTTTCAGTTCCCAATCTTGCTAAGAATACCTGAAAAAGTCCGCTCGAAAGTGATTGTGACTGTATCAGCCAATGCCCAACTAGCATCCTCTAAACTGAATCGACCCAAATAAGACATAATGGTAAGACTAAAAATTCATTACCCCTTTGCCTGAAAGATATGCGTACCCAATACTGCGGCCACCTCTCCCACAAAAACATCGGCGAAACCGTTACCCTCTGTGGTTGGGTAGATCGACGGCGAGACTTGGGCGGCGTGATATTTTTGCACATTCGCGATCGATCGGGCTACGTGCAAATTGTGAGCGAACCAGAGCGCACCCCCAACTCCTATCATCTTGCCGAAGGCTTGCGCAGTGAATACGTAGTGCGCATTACCGGCAAAGTCAGCCAGCGACCAACCGAATCTTTCAATGATCGAATTACCACCGGCGACATCGAAGTTTACGCCGACGAAATCGAGATCTTGAGCAAAGTACAAAAAAATCTTCCCTTCCAAGTCTCAACCAGCGAAAACGAAACGGTGCGAGAGGAATTACGCCTGCGCTATCGCTACCTCGACCTGCGGCGAGAGCGCATGAGCCGCAACTTGCAAGTGCGTCACCAAGTGGTCAAAGCGGTGCGCAGATTCCTAGAAGACCAAGAAGGGTTCATGGAAATTGAGACTCCCATATTGACCAAATCCACTCCCGAAGGAGCGCGGGATTTCGTCTTGCCCAGCCGGGTAAATCCCGGAGACTGGTTTGCCCTGCCCCAGTCTCCCCAATTGTTTAAGCAAATGCTGATGGTTTCGGGGTTCGATCGCTATTACCAAATAGCTCGCTGCTTTAGAGACGAAGACTTACGCGCCGATCGACAGCCCGAATTCACTCAGCTCGACATGGAAATGAGTTTTATGACTCAAGACCAAATCATGGCTTTAAACGAAAGACTGATTGCCCATGTTTTTAAAGAAGTCAAAGGCGTAGACTTGGCGCTGCCCTTGCCCCAAATTACCTATAAAGATGCCATGGATCGCTATGGTTGTGATAAACCCGACACTCGCTTTGCTCTGGAGTTAGTAGATTTATCCGAAATCTTTAAAGATTCTGGCTTTAAAGTATTTTCGGGAGCGATCGCCGCAGGCGGCATCGTGAAAGTGCTACCAATTCCTGGCGGCAACGAAACTATCTCGAATGTACGGATTAAGCCCGGTGGCAACCTGTTTAAAGAAGCCAGCGATATGGGAGCCAAGGGCTTGGCCTATATTCGCTTTGTGGATGGTGACTTAGAGACGATCGGCGCGATTAAAGACAGCCTGACCCCCGAGAGCAAAGCTAAGTTGATGGCAATGACCGGAGCCAAGGACGGCGATCTGCTGCTCTTTGGTGCAGGAGATGCCGCAATGGTGAACAAAACCCTCGATCGACTGCGCCAAGTAATTGGCCAAGAGCTAGGAATGATTGACGAAAACCAAATGAACCTGCTCTGGGTCATAGACTTTCCGATGTTTGAATGGAACGCCGACGAAAATCGCCTAGAAGCCCTGCATCATCCTTTCACCGCTCCCAAAGCAGAGGACGTAATTGAACTGAGCACAGCCCGCGCTCAAGCCTACGACATGGTGCTCAACGGCACCGAACTCGGCGGCGGCAGCGTGCGGATCTTCCAGCGAAAGCTTCAGGAGCAAGTGTTTAAGGCGATCGGACTCAGTGACGCAGAAGCACAAAGTAAATTTGGCTTTTTATTGGAGGCTTTTGAATACGGCACTCCACCCCACGGCGGCATTGCCTTTGGCCTCGATCGACTAGTAATGCTGCTAGTAGGCGAAGATTCCATTCGTGATGTCATCGCCTTTCCCAAAACTCAGCAGGCTAAATGCGTGCTGACCGATGCCCCCTCCCAGGTTTCCGATCAGCAGTTAAAAGAACTGTCTGTTCGATCAACTCATGTACCTAAGCCTAGTGCTGGATAATGTGAGATATTAGGAACGCTTTCACTTAGATAGGAACGCTTATGTCTGCTGCCAAACCAGCTCTATTAGTCCTAGCCGACGGCACCACCTATCGCGGTTGGTCCTGTGGGGCCACAGGCACCACCCTAGGCGAAGTAGTCTTTAACACCGGCATGACGGGCTACCAAGAAGTCCTGACCGATCCGAGCTACCATGGCCAGATCGTCACCTTTACTTATCCAGAACTGGGCAATACCGGCGTAAACCCAGATGACGAAGAATCCGATCGGCCACAAATTCAAGGAGTCATTGCCCGCAACATTTGCCACCGCCCCAGCAACTGGCGATCCACCCAATCTTTACCAGCCTACTTAGAACAGCATGGCATCCCCGGCATTTATGGGATCGATACTCGGGCACTCACCCGCAAACTGCGCTCCACTGGTGCGATCAACGGCGCAATCTCCAACGAAATCCTCGATCCGGCAGAACTGCTAGCCAAAGTACGCACCGCCCCCGATATGAATGGTCTGAACCTAGTGAAAGTAGTCAGCACCACCAAAGCTTATGATTGGTCAACTCCTAGCGCCGCCATGTGGGAGTTTCAGAACCCATCTACCGAAACCTTCAGAGTAGTAGCGATCGATTTTGGCATCAAGCGCAATATTTTACACCGGCTAGCCAGCCACGGCTGTCAAGTAAAAGTAGTCCCCGCCAGCACCAGCGCCGCCGAAATCCTTAGCTACCAACCCGATGGCATCTTTTTATCCAACGGCCCTGGCGATCCAGCCGCAGTCACCGACGGCATTGCCACTACCAAAGAATTATTAAATGCCCAGAAACCAATTTTTGGTATCTGCATGGGACACCAAATTTTAGGATTAGCCCTAGGAGCCGCAACCTTCAAGCTGAAATTTGGCCACCGGGGTTTAAATCAGCCCGCTGGATTGGCAGAGCAACCGGTAGAAATCACCAGCCAGAACCACGGTTTTGCCATTACGCCAGAATCTTTACAGGCCGATGTAGAAGTCACTCATTTAAACCTGAATGATCGAACAGTCGCCGGTCTGCGTCATACCAAACTGCCATTTTTCTCGGTGCAGTATCACCCCGAAGCCAGCCCTGGTCCCCATGATGCCGATTATTTGTTTGGTCGGTTTGTAGAGGAAATGCGCCAAGCCAAAAACTCACGGTAGCAAGTTTAGCCATCGGCAGGCAATGCCGCAATAATCGCATCTAACAACTTGGCCACCGGCACCAACTCCAAACCCGGAATAGTCGGCAAAGACTGACTTTTGGGCACGATCGCCCGCTTAAACCCTAGCTTCACCGCCTCCTTCAGCCTCAGCTCTAGCTGAGAAACCGATCGAATCTGGCCACCCAAACCCACCTCCCCGATCGCCACCGTATGGGGTGCTACCGTGCGATCGCGGAAGCTGGCCACAATGGCGATCGCCATTCCCAAATCCACCGCAGGCTCATTCACATTCAAGCCGCCTGCCACCGATAAGTAAGCATCTAACTTAGAGAGCGGAATTCCCACCCTTTTTTCTAGCACCGCCAAAATTTGCACCAGGCGGTTGTAATCTATCCCCGTGCCTGCCCGCCGGGGCGAAGGATAGCTAGTAGGACTCACCAATGCCTGCAATTCCACCACCAGGGGACGAGTGCCCTCACAGGCCACCACGATCGAAGTGCCTGGAGACTGATCATCAATGTTGCCCAAAAATAGCTGAGAAGGATTAGTAACTTCCACCAAGCCCTTATCGACCATCTCGAATACTCCCAGTTCATGGGTGGCACCAAAGCGATTTTTCACCGATCGCAGCAACCGATGCACTGCAAACCGATCGCCCTCAAAATACAGCACCGTATCTACCAAGTGCTCCAAGACTTTGGGGCCAGCGATTGCCCCTTCTTTGGTCACATGACCCACCAAAAACATGCTGGTATCCTGACGTTTGGCAATCTGCATCAGCGAAGCCGTACATTCGCGCACCTGCGCCACCGAGCCAGCCGCCGAAGTCAAACTGGGCAAATACACGGTCTGGATACTATCAATAATCGCCACATGGGGCTTCAGAGAGGTGATTTCTTGCACCACATCATCCATATCGGTTTCTGCCAAAATGTATAAGTTGGGACTTTGACAATCCACCCCCAGCCTGCCCGCCCGCAGCTTAATTTGTTTTCCCGACTCTTCCCCACAGACATACAGCACTCGATAATGTTTGGCCAGCTCATTGGCAGTTTGTAAGAGCAGGGTAGATTTGCCAATCCCCGGATCACCGCCAATTAGCACCAAAGATCCGGGCACAATGCCACCGCCTAGGACTCGATCGAACTCCCCGTAGCCAGAACCCCACCGCTGCTCTTCGCTATCGCTAATTTCTGGCAAAGTAACGGCAGCATGAGATTTTGGAGCACTGGCTTGGTTGGTTTGCACGGTGGCTCTGCTGACAATCCGACCACTGGCGGCCTTGGTCATAGTGGGCAGTTGCTCTACCATAGAGTTGAAAGTGCCGCAGGCCGAGCATTTGCCAAACCACTGACTAGATTCGCCGCCACATTCATTGCAGACATAGATCGATCGGGGTTGTTTGGCCATGATGGGATTGCGCTGGTGAATTGAAAGAGTTGCCAGAAACATGCTAGCAGAGAATGACAAGTTGATGATAATCTTGTACTATGAGAATTGACGAGTGAGCTTCAACCTATGTTCGATAATTTTGTCAGCGCCCTTGGCGATCGATTTCGCCAGCAATACCCCCAAGGCAGCATTATTAGTGATTTGGTGCAAATTCACGGCGACCAATATGTGGTCAAAGTATCGGTTTCAGCAGAGAACATTTTGTTAGTCAGCACTTTGGCGGCAGATGCTAACTTAACGCTGGCAGAAAATCGCGCCATGGAAAGAGCCTTAACAATTTTAGGCATTCGAGACGCGCAGCAGCCCGCCCATGAGCCAGTAAATTTGACCGTTAAGCCCTTGCCCGATTTACCCATAGGTTTGACCAATGCTATCGAACAGCCCCAGGTTAAGATGGCCGAATCTTTACCAAAGAGTGCCAACTTACCTGAACCAGTCGCAAATATTGCTGAAACGATACCTGCACTTGCGCCAAAGACGTTCGAATCACCAAGCACCGTCGAAGAAACAATCCCAGAAGCAGCGGTTGCCGCTGCCCCAGAACCCATCAGAATTCAGGTGGCTGAAATTGCGGAACAGCCCATCAAGTTCGATGCCGAACCCAGTTTGTCTGAACCTGATACAGAAGTTGCTATTTCGATCACCAACGGCAAAGTTGTCACAGATTCAGCACCGCCAGAAATTTCAGCAGCCTTACCGGAGCCACCAATAGCAAATGTCCCAGAACCCGAAGTTTCGGTAGCTAAAAGTAGCCGGACAAAAAAAGCTGCAACTGCCCCAGATCCTTTGCCAGCAGAGACTGCCGATGAGACTCTTTTACCAGCAGCTCCCCTCGATGAAGCTACAGTGCCAATCGCCGAGCCGCCTCTGAGTGTTACCGATATGATTCCCATGATCAATATGGAGCTGAAGCGCCTCGGCTGGTCAAAGGATAGAGGACGGGAGTATATGGTTTCGCTATATAACAAACGCGCCAGTGCTTTACTCAGTGACGATGAACTGTTTGGATTACTGCAACACCTTCAGGCTGAGCCAGTGGTCTAAACTAAGGATAGAATCTTGTCGTTAGTAGAAGTGATCGCCAAAATCAGACAGCCCATAGTAGTTGTGGGCTGATGGCTGGTGTTGGCGGCGGCAAAAGATCGATCGCCCGCCTCATACACTTTGCCATCTTCATCAACAAAATTACCTTCTAAAACCAAAATCGATTCTCCCGTGGCGTGCCAATGTTGGGGGAGCTTCCCGGCTTCTTTGATCCGCAGGAAATAGGCTATCTGCGCACTAGCTTCATCTACTTGCCATACCACCATCTTAGAGCCTACCGGCATGGGGAATGGCTCCCAATTGGGCAAATCTATCGCTACTTGTTGTAGTTCAGCGATCGACCAATCCATCAAATCCAACAAATTTGCGGGCTTAGCTATAGTCCGATCTAGCCGTGCAAATAGTTTGTCTTTCAAACCGGTAGGTAATGGCTCTAAAAGCACACCATAAGCCAAGCCATTGGCAGCAGCCTGAAACTCGGCTAATTCTGCTTGCAAGCCAGCCGAATCAGCTAATTCTCGATCGAATTGCTCTGTTAAAATATCGAAAGCAGCAGCGGCAATATCTGGAAAACTGCCATCTGGAGAATAATCTTGAGGTGAGGATGAATTAGTCACAAATTGCTCCGGCCATTAGAGGGAATCAAGTAATTGAGGAATCGATCGCAGTTTTTCTAGCCCTAGCCGAATCCGGGTTTTGACAGTGCCCAAAGCAGTTCCAGTGTGTTCAGCAATCTCTCGCTGACTCCAACCCTGATAGTAAGCTAGCTCTAGCACCTGTCGCTGCTCGGCAGGTAAACTGGCCAAAGCAGTTAGCACCACCTGTCGCCGCTCGGCGACTTCTAAATCTAAACTGGCATCAGTAGTAGCTGTAGGGGTATCAAAAACCGTGATTGCTGTAGTCACTTTGCCCCGTCGCTGCTTAGAACGCAATCGATCGAGCACTCGGCTACGAGTCATCATAAAAATCCAGGTATCGACCCGCGCTTTGGTCGAGTCATAAGATGCAGCCGTTGTCCAAATTTTTGCAAACACATCCATTACCACCTCTTCGCTTTCTTCGACTGAATTTAAGCTGCGATAAACCACAGAGTAAACCACCCGCGCGTATCGATCGTACAGCGCTGATAAAGCAGCTCTATTTTGATTGACAATTTGCTGGATAAGAGAGGAATCTGATTGAGGTAACTTCTCAGTTGCATCTGCTGAAACAGAAAGAGAATTGTCACTGGGCATAGAAGACATGTAAGCTACAACCTTATTATATCAGCACGATCGGGGTGTTTGGGCAATCGCCGGGTTCAGAGCAAATGCTTAAAATCAAACAACCCAAGCTAGTAAAAGGCTGATGAGTGGTATTTGCTGCGGTTACATATAAACTGCCGACCTCATATACTATGCCATCATTGATCAGATTTCCTTCTAAAATTAAAATTGATTCTTCGCGGGTGTGAAAATGAGGGGGTATTTGTCCTACCGGTGGAATTCGCAGGAAAAAAGCCATCTGAGCATAGGACTGATTTGTTTGCCAAATCACCTGCTCAGAGCCAGCGATAAAAGGGCAAGGCTCCCAGTTGGGCAGATCTTTGGCCACCTGTTGTAAATCGGCGATCGGCCACTGTAACAGCTCAGTCAAATTTGCTGGTTTGGCACTTATCCGATCTACTCGAATTAACAGTTTATTCTTTAATTCAGCAGGCAAAGATATGGGTCGTACTCCATAAGCCAAATTACTTACAGCCACTTGCAAAGTCCATATTTCTGCTGATACATCAATAGCTTCGCTTCCGCCCATGGCAACCGATTTAGCCAGCTCGTTGGCAGCATCTCTCTGCAAGATAACTGCCAGTTCTTCTGGTGCTTCTAAGATACCTAAAGCATATCCAGCCACATGTTCACGTATCAAAGATAAATCATTTGTCATCAATTACTCCCGGCTTCTCGAAAATCTGTTTGCTTGTTTCCTTGTATTGATATACGCCAACCAGCTTTTTCTGGATCTTTTAAAAAAATAGATCCAACCTGGAGAGCACGGCGTATATCAAGATAAGAGCTACTAAAGTAGCCGCAGTTTTCGTGGATAATTATCAGTGAAGAGATGATATGACATCTTCTGCCATGACCATACTTCAAACATCAATTCCCTACCAGATTTGTTTAGAGCAGCATCGCCAAACATTGACAATCTATCAAGCAACTGCTGCAGAAGTACTTAGCTCACTAGCCTACAATCAAAATGCGATGCTTCATAGCATCAGCTCAAAACCAGAACCTCATATCTCTGCTTGGCAACAATATTTGTCTGAAACCGCAGAAGTGGGGGTATGGAAGACTCTAAGACGGCGACTAGTTCAGCTACAATTTCCGATCGAAGCGGGAATATCCAGCACTCCAGAGTACCGAGCGAGCATCTATCACGGTGGAACATTACCGGCCAAAATGATTAATTTGCAAATGCTTTCGCCCTGTCTACTGCGGCTCTTTATTTACCAAAGTTGGGCGGGCTTAATTCCGGTGATTTCTACTGTCGATCGGAGTGATTTTGAAAAATTATTGCAAGCTCTAGCCTATCGCAATGAACCTCAATACATACCGACAAACATCGAAGCCTGCATGATCTCGGGCTTTAACAATTGGGATCGTTTACGGGCTTACCGCACTGAGTGGGAAGCCCAGCGCGGCAATGGGCTATGGTTTAACAATTGGCAACGGCTACAGCCCCAAAAATCGCTATTTCAAGATCGCTTCATAATCTTGAATGGCAGCTAGGCACCAATCGCCGATCGAGCAATCACAAACAAGCTACCAACCACAACTCCAGCTCCAGCAAATTGCACAATTTTATCTTGGCGAATTTTTTGAATTGCTAAAGCAGCACCTAATCCGCAGCTATGTAGCAAAGCAGTAGCGCCCACAAAACCAGCAGCATATTCCCAGCCAGAAACTCCTTTAGGCATTTCGACACCGTGGGCGTAGCCGTGGAAAACAGCAAAAACGCTAACTATGCTAACGCTGACAAATAACGGTAAGCGCATAGCTACCAACACAACAGCACCCAAGAATAAGTCTGAAAGCAAAATGCCTTGTTCTGTAAAAGGCAATTCTAGACCGGTCATGCCTACCATGCCACCTAAAATCATGGCACCCACAAAAGCCAGTGGTACCGACCATAGAGCAACACCTCCCATTTGAGCAGCCCACAAGCCCACCGCTACCATTGCCAAAATATGGTCTAGTCCACCCAGAGGGTGCTGAAATCCTGGTATTAAACCACCGACTGCGTGTTGCCCCATATGGGCTTGTGCTGCCGGAGCTAGCAATAGAGGCAGGGCGATACCGGCAACAAAAGATAGTAACAGTAAATTTTTCTTAGACATAAGCTTACCAGGTGGCTTGGAATGCCAGTTATGATAGCACTTTTGGTTTCAGAATTCTGCCTGCTGTCTTAGGTCAAGCCTGTGGCTAGGTCTGTGGTTAACTCGCTGCCAATAGCAGCAGCGAAACGATCGCTGTAGCCAAACCCATACCCCCAAAATATAGACCGGTCGCCAATCGAGGCCGTGCTAACTGTTGTAAAACCCAAGGAATTTGCGCCAAGCTCAGCAGACAAAAAGCCAAACCAGCCAATATTAAATAGCCAATAGCCACTCCCCCAGAGGGAATCACCCGCACCAGCAACAGCAAAATTACCATTAAACCAGTAGCTGCCTGCATCGATCGAACAGTTCCCCAACGCTGCACCCAAGCTTTGACAAACCACACCCACAGAGCCGAAATCCCTAAAATTATTGCGGTCATAGTATTTATTTCTACCCCATCTAGCTTAGTTGTCAAAAACTGTGGCGACCAGCGCAATAATAAATTCACCAAAATTCCACAGATCAAACCAATACTATACAACTTCAGCATTTCGGGGTATTGCGGTGATGTGGCTTTACCAGCACTTGGCGATCGAGAGATCTGGATTTGTACCGGCAAGTTAGATGGTGTGGCAGCTAGACAAAAACGCCCTAAAGCTAAGATCATCGCCCCCAGCAAAAAAGTTACGGGCGCACCAATCCAGGCAATCAGCTTATCAAATACCGGAGCCATTGCACCCACCAAGCTAACCACCAAAATTAAGATGCCATTGGTCTGGGGCAAAGCCTGGGTGGGCACCATTTGCACCAGCAGCGCCACCGCTGGTCCCCGAAACACAATCATCGCCAATGTCCAAATCGTCATTAATACCGGGATAATCCACCGCAGATCAACCGGAATCTGCATAGTCAATAACCCGCTTAACACCACAAAAATCAGCCCAGCCAAAGTAATGCCAATAGTTATTAATGGCAGCTTGCGACCGATGCTATTGGCATATCGATCGGCCAAAAAACCCGCTCCCGGCTCTACAATCGCGCCCAACAATCCCTGAAAAATAGCCAGGGTACTAGCTAGCCCAGTAAACCCTAGCTTAGTCAAAATCAATGGCTGATAAAAACCATAGGCTAGCCAGCAAAAAGTGGTTGCCCCCACAAATATTGCTAGCCCCCAAACCTGTCGCCAATAAACTCGTTCAACCATGTGCTCTCCTGCTAAAAAAATGCCAGAGAAATTTTAGAGAGAGGCAAGTGCTGAGCACTTGCCATAATGGAAGACTGCAAAATCTTCTCCTTGTTGGGGCTAAGGTAACTAAACCGTTAGCACCCAATTCGATCGAGTGGCCGTATTAAAGAAAGAACTAGGGACTATGGCTAAATCTACTCCCAAAGATTTGAATGCAGCACGAATAGCGGTAGCATGGGCGGCTTCGTTGGTGCCAATGCTGGCTCCAGCCGTAATTAAAGCTGGGGTTTTGAGCTTGGCAGCTTCAAAAGTGTAGGCGATCGCGGCATCTACTTCTAGAGCCAAAGCCAGCTTGGCGATATTTACATCGCTATCTAAAGCTCCTTCGCCTTTTTTAAGGTAACTAGAAAGATCATAATTTTTCTCGGCGGCGACCGGCTTACCGCCCAAGCTCCGCACCGCTTGCGCCAAGGTATCTCGATGTGCCTGATGGTCGCGCAAATTGTTGCTGGCTACGGCTAAAACAGCCTTGCCTACGTCGCTATTCGATAGTTTTCCGGCAGCAAACTGATAAGCCCAAATGGCCTGATGCTCGTAGTAAAGTCCATTGTTTAAAACTTTAATATCGTTATTAATATCAGATTTTTTGCTGTTGGGCATCGCAATTACTTGATCTACAGACAAAGCCAGCCCTAGTCCGGCAGCAGCCCCTGCTGTCAGTAGACCACGGCGAGATACAGTGCTTTTGAGCGGTTCTAACATAATGAATTTCCTGATGGTGGGTAATGATGTAAAGATTGTGATCCACCTTTCGTATTGATATACGCCATGTTGTTTGGGCTGGATCTATCCAAACACCCCAAAGATCAATTTAGGGTGATTCGGTAGTAGGATGAAAGCTTTCACCGTCCGGGTTGCACCTTTGTTTCATCACATCTCTGTCCTCGCCACCGAAATCATTGAGGGACTGCAAGTGCGTCCCAACGGCTGCTATTTGGATGCCACCTTAGGGGGTGGTGGTCATAGTGAACTGATTTTGCAGGCCGCGCCTGATGTGCAATTAGTGGGAATCGATCGAGATCAGCAGGCGATCAAGGCCACCAAAGCAAGACTAGCAGCCTATGGCGATCGAATCAGTTTTTGGCAGGGAAACTACGCCGACTACCAGCCCACCCAAAAATTTGATGGCATCATCGCCGACCTAGGAGTTAGCTCTGTTCATTTAGATGTGGCCGACCGAGGATTTAGCTTTCGGAACGAAGCGCCCCTAGATATGCGGATGGATACCAGCCAGGAGCTAACCGCCGCCGAAATTGTGAATTACTGGCAAGAGAAAAACCTTGCCAATGTCATTTTCCGCTATGGCGAAGAACGGCTTTCGCGCCAGATTGCCAAAAAGATTGTAGAAAACCGCCCGATCAATACCACCACGGCTCTAGCCGAAATAATTAGCGGTGCCGTGCCCAAAGCTTATCGCTATGGCCGCATCCATCCTGCTACCCGCACCTTTCAAGGTCTGCGCATTGCGGTAAACGAAGAGCTTAGCTCTCTCGAAAAATTCTTGGCGGTATCACCAAACTGGCTAGCCCCCAACGGTCGCATTGGTATTATTAGTTTCCATAGCCTAGAAGATCGCATGGTGAAACATACCTGGCGAGAAAATGAGAGTTTAACGGTGCTGACCAAAAAACCGATTATTGCCCAAGAAGCAGAAGTTAAGCTCAATCCTCGTGCTCGATCGGCCAAACTGCGCTGGGTCACAGCTAGACATTAATTACTCTGAACAAGATTTTGCTGATCGAGTATTGCAACCTTGATAGTCAATGGGTTCAGAAGAATCTGACGATGAAAAGCCACCGCATCTGGTCAATATTTCTAGCTTTTATCTGGGTAAATATTTGGTGACTCAAGAACAGTATTTAATGATTATCGGTAAAAACCCTGCTCGCTGGCAAGATGCCAAACTGCCAGTAGAGCAAGTATCCTGGCAAGAATCTCAGATTTTTTGCCAAAAGCTTAGCGCTAAAACTGGTAAACAATATCGTCTACCCAGCGAAGCCGAATGGGAATACGCCTGCCGAGCAGGAACAACTACGCCTTTTTACTACGGAGAAACTCTCAGCACCGAGTTAGCTAACTATGATGGCAGCTATATTTACAAGTCAGGAGTAGTGGGTGAGCAACGCCGAAAGACTACGCCCATAGACAAGTTTCTTCCTAATGGTTTTGGCCTCCACGATATGCACGGCAATACTTGGGAATGGTGCTTAGATGGCTGGTACGAAGACTACCAGGGTGCTCCAGCAGATGGCAGTAGCTGGTGCAATGAGTATAGCGATTACCGGGTAATGCGCGGTGGCTGCTGGACAATCAAACCAGATTACTGTCGATCGGCCAACAGAACCCGTCGTTCAGAGACCAACCGCGACAACAAT
This sequence comes from Synechococcales cyanobacterium bin59.metabat.ball.084, assembly GCA_013297675.1. Taxonomy (GTDB): domain Bacteria; phylum Cyanobacteriota; class Cyanobacteriia; order Cyanobacteriales; family Chamaesiphonaceae; genus JAAFHZ01. The sequence continues at coordinate 19,562 of JAAFHZ010000077.1, forward strand.
ATTGGTTTTCGGGTAGTCTGCGAAAACTAAAAAACGGCAAGCTTGCTACTGCTGCTTATTTACCAAAGCTTGGAAGCAGGCCACTAGTCATTTTCTTATCAAAATGAGCCAAAAACACAGGATTGATCGACCTGATCGTTAAATTCCCAGAAAAACCCCTAGTCGATCACCATATTCAAAAAGCCCCTCTCACAAAATAAGATCATCATTCACAGTCGATCGCCTATGAAATTTGTGAGATCGAGTGTTCGATCGTTTTGTTATAATAATTTGTAGTAACACACGAACGAGCTATGGCACCTAAAAATTATTCTATTAGCCCCGCTAAAATTGGTAGCCAAGACGGTTTTCGGCTGCCTAAAGCCTTCTCTCACGACCATCCTCACCTAGTCACAGCAAAAGGACACATCGAAATGGTCGATAAAAACACATTTTTGGTGCATTTCGACCCTGACGAGGATTTAGAAGAAGACGAAGACGAAAGCTTGATGCTGAAGCTTTTTCTGGATACCTTGATGAAATTTGCGATTGAAAAGCCAGATAGTCTTACTCCTTACACCCAGCAAATGGCCGACGAGATGGATGAATTACTCGCTGGTGTAACAGTGGATGAAGACGAATGAGCCAGTTGAATGCCAACGGTTGGAAGATTCTGTTTTACACAGATTTTCGGACTCAGTGGGAAGAATTGAAAAGCAGAGCCATCAAATTAAAATCGCGGCTAGACCCTGAAGATTTTTTGCGTCATCCCGATATCAAACTACTCAAGGCCGTAGATACTGGCATTCGAGCTAAAATATCCCTCGATCCATTCGCCAATCATTTTGCCCTGCGTAAACCGCTCAACAAATATGGTCGTCTCAAAAAAATGGGACTACCGCAGCGTTATCGGTTATTTTTTAGAGCCTTCGACGAGCAAAAGGTAATTATTATCCTGTGGTTAGGTTTTCCGCGCAAAGAAGGCGACCATCAAGACTGTTACGCAGTTTTTTCGAGGATGGTTGCTAATGGTAAACTGCCAGAATCTTATGAGTCACTATTGGCTGAATGCAATCTCCCTAAAACCACTAGTGATGATACCGAGTCGCCGGAAGACGATACCATTGAAGATGATTTTTTAACAGTGTTCGATTCAATTGGTAAAGAAGCCCAAGATCAAGGACTTACAGGAGAAATTTTAGCAGAACTATTAGTTGATGAGTCCTAAATCTATTGTCATCCCCGATCTAACCCTATCATGCACAAAGAAGAAAACTTTGAAGACACGATCGAGCGCGAACTCCTCAAACATAGCGGCTACCACCAAGGCAACGCCGCCGACTACGAACCCGAAACCGCCCTTTTCACCAGCGAAGTTATTAACTTCATCCAAACCACCCAGCCCAAACAGTGGCAAAAATTTAGCAGCACCAGCCCCAGTGATGCTGAAAAAATCTTAATCACCAGCCTCACCAAAGAACTCAAAAGCCGAGGAATGCTCGATGTCCTCCGCAACGGCTTCAAGTGCTATGGCAAAACCTTTCAAGTTGCCTACTTCCAGCCCAACACCGCCATGAACCCGGACACCTTGGCACTCTACCACCAAAATCGCCTCACCCTCACCCGCCAAGTCAAAATCAAAACCGGGCGCATCCCCGACATTTTACTGAGCATCAACGGTCTGCCGATCGCCTAAGCAGCAAAAATTCCATCGTACCCAACACAAATCGAAGCCTTCACAACAAGAAATTGTAAAATTGGTACCCGATTGATCGACAAAAACACTAATCAGTAACTTGAAAATCATTAGCACTGACAGTCACCACTCCATCGAGCTTCGCAAAAATTGCCGTAGTACCCAATGGTTTATAGGTCAAACTATTGTCAGCAGTATTATAAACAATCACCGCATTGCTCTGTCCGACTGCTTCGATACCAGTCACAATCGCAAAATCTGTAGTCGCACTAAAGCCAACACCTTGAATACTCTGCAAAGCCCCGAAGGCTGCTTTGCTCAAACTAATTTTATCAACTCCCACTTCAAAATCGGCGATCTTATCGGCCTGAGCCGTCAAGGCATTAATAGGAGCATAAGCCACAAAGAGGTCTT
>JAAFHZ010000078.1 GCA_013297675.1 Synechococcales cyanobacterium bin59.metabat.ball.084
AAGAGTGGCTTGGCTACTGCTTTGCAGGTGCCGGTGGAGTATTTGGAGGCGGTTTGTCGGGGGGTGCCGATCGTGGCGGTGACTCAGCTTAAGTTCTGTGCGCCTTGTTGGACTCCGGGTAAGCCGCCGGAGCCGCTGTGGATGGAGGTGCGGGCAAAGCACTGTTTCTTATGTGGTGCGGCTTTACGCGATCGATGTGTTCATTGTCAGGAGATGGTGACTTCTCTGAAGCATCGGTTTTGTCCTTTTTGTGGGAATGGCTATAAGTCTGAGGTGGTTGCAAGCTTTGAATAGAAATATACTATTTTGTAAGAATATCAACAGTGAAAACATGAGGACGAACCGACTGTTAAATGACAATTAACAGTCGGCTACAGAAAAGTTTTGCAGGCTATGCCATGGAAGGTATACCTATTTTTACATTTCTTGGTTGACCAGACTCAGCAGTCTTTCTACCTTTTAATGTTTTCTCATCTTCAGCCCAACGCTTTTTCTCTTCTCGAATCCATTGTCGAAAAGCATCGAAATTTACATCATCCATAACGAAAAGATTATTTTCTTCATTAAGGAAACACCACTGACGATGTGGAGCACGAAATTCATGTACTAAGTCTCGTATTGCAACTTTGTAAGAAGCGTTAGGGTGCTGTAGGAGACTGTCAACATCAAAAACTAGAGTCCTTACATCAATCGCCAGTGTAACTGCTTCGAGAAATGATGTAACTTTCCCTGAAAGGCAAATGGAAATATATTCCATCTCTTCAGTAAGTTCATCATTGTTAAAACTGGTAGGATTATTACCAGAAAAAACCATTCCATCTCGTTTTGAAGCTTCTTCAATGGTAGCAATCATACCTTTAAAATCAAAGATAAATTTGCTTAATGAGATTGCTATATTCTTTAATGGTCTGCCTTTCTTGGAATCAATAGCTCCGCTAAGAAGTAGCATTGTTATCTCAACAAGAGCAGAGAACATTAATGAAATTTTTGCTGTCTGGTCACCTTCTTTGACTTTTGTAATCGGCAAAAGAAATTTTACATTACTGATATCATCGATGTAGTCATTGCGATTAATTAAGTCTTCACTCTTCAGATTAGATGGCAACATGTCATGAGGAACCTTAGATAGTGCTTCACGATCTTTTCTAAGAATTTCTTCTCCTCTCAGATCTTGTGTGCTGTACTCGAAGTGAGTTCTTATTGCATTGACAAATTGAAGGCCAGCAATTTTCCCATCAGCTTCTACAGATTTTTCAGCGTATTCTTTTGCTTTACTTCCTGAACCTTTTTCTAAAGTAGCTCCTTTTCCAGATATTTCCCTATCTTTCTGAGCTTCATAGTTCTTCTTTTCTTCAGTGGCATCTTTTAGTTTTTTGTCTAGTGGTGAGAAAACCTTAGATACAAAAACCTGATGTGCTTTTACTGCTTTATCATAGGCTATGTTATCATTATTACTTGATGAAAGTTTATTGTAATAAGAAAAAAAGCTAGTGTAAATGCTCAATGATACTAAAAGAGCTACCAAAGAAACTTTATAAGTTGGTCTGTCTTTAAGAATAAAATTTGCCAGTAATAAAAATAGAATTGTTTGGCATCCAATCCCAACTAACACACCAATTCCATCACTTGGAAGAATTTGACTAGCTCCTTGAATGGTAGTAATGCCACTAGCAACTGTCAGAAAGAAGATCATCACAATCAGAAGGTAGTCTACCGGCTGTTTTTTGACACTCATAATCTTTAAACCTCAATCCTTGTAAGCAGAATTAGAAACCACGAAAACCCAAGAATATGCTCGAAAATTAAACTAGTTTTTTAGAACTTTATAGGAAAATACACCTCAACAAGTTGTGACGAATGTAACATAATTCTTTCTTTTTTTTGCTGTCTTGACGGCAAAATGTTTGTAAATCTTAACAATTTAAAAAATGCATCCTGTACAATAGACCCGATGAAAGTCTTCACCTGACCGACAGAACCAATAATCCTCAATATATTTGGCCAAATTTAGTTAAAAATCGCTGAAACAGCGACCATTAAGAGATCGATGAGTCTTTTATCCCATTGGTCAACCCCGCGCTGATTCGCCCCCAATCTTGGGGGCTGCGCTTTATCTGTTGCCTTTCGGCACTGGTCATTTCAATATCGTTAGCTTCGCTGCTAGTTGCCCTGCCGCCTTCCGCTCCGCTACATGCCGCAGGCTGTGGCTCATTCAAAGCCCATTCGGCATTTTATCATTTCCGCTATTCGCTCCAATGATATGCACTCATAGGGGCTTTGATTCGCCGTGGCAGCGTCTCGCGCTCTGCGCTCCACCCTGCGGGCAGAGAAGAAGAAGAAAAAAAGAGAGAGGAGCGCAGGGTATGGCCGCAGGTCATTTCTTCCCCCCGGCTTCTTTATTTGGTTCTTTCTAAAAATGGAGCTGAGTGTTTTGCTACCACCCAGCTCCATCTAAAAAACAACTTGGCTGCTGGCTACAGATCGAAGTGCTTCACCGTTTGGATAAACAAAGTGGTGGATACATCTTTAATCTGTGGTCGGCCCAGTTCGCTGTGCGCCAACTGTTCACTAGCAGTCTTGAAGCAGTGGCTGTAAAGCTTGCCCAGCCTTTCGATGTAATCGGCAATATCGGCGGAACGCTCAGAGCGGTGGGCTAACTTGACGGGTTGCTGCCACTGTTGTTCAGCGCGGCTGCGGGCTGTTTCTACTAACGAGATTTTGCCCTTGCTATCACGGCTGAGGGTCACTCGTTCGCCGTTGGCTCTGGTCATTACTTCACTGTCTCCGGCTGGTCGCCAGACTGTGAGTGATTCCCCGTCGGCGGTGATGCAATCCATGACCGATCGCTCACCATGTTTGGTAGAAACGTTGCGGGGTTGGCCTTTTACTTTTGCTTCGATGAGCTTCATACTTGGGTTATTCCTGTTTTTATTAGTGGGATTAGAAGGCGATCGATTAACTTTCCAGGGAAGTCGATCGCTTTTGACATACATATATACTATCAAAAATCCTGAGCTTTGTATATACGTTATTGTCATTAATATTTTATGAATCATCGGTTATTAATCGGCTTTACTTATATTGATTGACAGGCATTTCAGCCTTCATTTATCCTGTGATACAAGGGCACTAATTAGAGCGATTTGTCATGACAGAAATGAAGACGGCTAGCTTTAGGATCGATCGAGAGAAGTGGGACGAGTTCATCGCCAAAGCAGAGGCCAATGGATTCACTGGCACCAGGGTGATTCAGGATGCGATCGATCGGTATATTGCCGGGACTTATCCTGAGATTGAAAAACAACAGCGGCAACCTCGATCGGTAACGGTGCGGCGGGAGGAGCTGACGGCTTTGAGTGGTCAGTTAGCGGCGGCGGTGGCGCAGATTGAGAGGTTGGCTAGTCAGGTGGCGGAATTACAGGGAAAGTGATAGCAAGCAATTAGGGTTTTATTTTTCTTCTCGATCGCGGCTCTCGGCGATGGTCGATATTAACCCTGAAATCTTTACTGGTGGCCGATCTTTAAATTCTACGACCAATGACAGCTCGCCACCCATGGCCGCGATATAACTCTGTAATGTAGACACCAGCAAATCTGCCCGACGTTCGAGGCGGGAGACGTTTTCTTGTCGCATGTTTAGGAGTTCACCCATGCGAATTTGGGTGAATTCTCGTGCTTTGCGTAGGTCTTGCAAGGTCATTTCTTCGGCAATGAGTTCCGCTGCTCGTTGTTCTACTCTGGCTCGTTGCTCTGGGGGCAAGTTATCCATAACTGTTTTAAAGCTAATCGTCATCTGGTTTTGGCTCCATTAACTTGGTCAAGTGGGCTGTAAATCTACTGTCTGCGATCTCAATGAGTTGGCGATAAAACCGCTTTTCGCTACCGCCAGACTTGTCTCCGGCTACTAATAAAATGGCCGATCGCTCAGGATCGAAGGCAAATGCTACCCGCCAAACGCCATCAGCGGCTTGAAATCGGATTTCTTTCATGTTGGCATAGGCTGAACCTTTAAGAGTGTCTACATGAGGGCGCTTTAGGCTTGGCCCGAATTCTTCGAGTAGTGCGAGTTTGGCTAACAGCTCTAATCTGACATCGGTGGGTAGTGTGGTGAACTCTGGATAAAAGTCTGCGTGAAAATCAATGTTCCATGCCATTTTGAACAAATTATGCTTTACAAGGCATATTGTAGACGATTGCTTACTAGTCGTATGCTGACAATGACGAATTATATGAGCGAAAAAAGTATGTCTCCGAATATGGATAGTCCTAAATCTGATCAGTTAAAAAAGAAAATAGAAAACTATAGAGATTCATACCAAGCTCGTTTTAAGCGTAATCAATACACAAATAATACGATCATTGGTGCCTCCATTGTTTTAACTATTTTAATTGCTATTACTGGGACTAGTCCTACATTTAAAGACTCACAAAATCCTTGGGCAAACCCATTAGGTGTAAGTGCTGCGGCGTGGCTAGGACTAGTATCTACAGCGCTTATTAGTGTTCAGAAGCTTTATAACATTCAAGAAAAAATATCCTTTTATCCAGGTTATATAGTGCAAGCTGAAGAGCTACTAGAGGATCTGAATGAAGTTAACAATGAAGAAGATCTACAAAAAATTCAAGATAGATTTAGAAAAATGCGTGTCGAAGAAGCCGCAAAACGCCCTATCGAGAACTCTTCCAATTGAATAATAAAATTGTGATCAAGAAAGCCTAATTGGCTATCCTGGTCAGCACAGCTAAAAATATGAAGCTCAGATGCACAGATGACCGAGCTTGAAAGAAAACTTTTGTCAATTTCTGGGTTGGCTACGTTTTGTTTGGGAACTGGGAACTTTTAAATACCGGTTCCCAAAATTTCAGGTCGGTTCCCAAAAGTTTTGGGAACTTTTCACTGGATGGTTTTGTTGCTATAAGCCGATTTCAGGTCTTGGTTCCCAAAGTTCCCAAAGTTCCCAAGCTTTTTATAAAGGTTTCAGAAAAATTTCTCTTCTTCGTAAAGCGATCGCTGATTTTTCTAAAATTCTTTGCATTTTGCTTGGTCACACTGGTCACAAATTTCTAAAGCCCTTACTCCGTAAAGCTTTCGTTTCATATAGTCTATGAGCAACACCACTCAGAAAAATTTTCAAAATTTCTGGAATGGCTACATTTTGTTTGGGAACCTTGGGAACTTTGGGAACCAGTTTATACAACTCTTATCTACAAAGGCTTTTAGCCTCTGTTATCGGTTCCCAAGATTCATTTGGGAGTTGGGAACCTTGGGAACTTTTAAATACCGGTTCCCAAAATTTCAGGTCGGTTCCCAGCGGTTCCCAAAGGTTTTGGGTACTTTTTCACTGAATAGTTTCGTTGCTATGAGCTGATTTGAAGGCTTGGTTCCCAAGGTTCCCAAAGTTCCCAAGCTTTTTATAGGTATTCAGACTTTTTTTTGTGAAAAGACCACGCATTCTTTTTAGATATTCTGGGCATAAATCCTTATAAACCTTTCTGTACAAAGGTTTTAGGTATATTAGCAGCAGCCATTTAGCTGCTGATTGCTGGCTACAGTCGCAAAATAAAACGAAAACTTTGGGAACTTTAAAGTTCTGGGAACTGGGAACCGGTTCCCAATATCTATCTGGGAACCAGCTTTATCACCATGAAACCCTTACTGTGTAAAGACTTTTAAGAATCGGTTCCCAAAGATTTCATGGTTCCCAGTTCGTTTGTAGGAACCATAAGTTTTTCTTCTTCGTGCAAGATCGAAGAACGGAAGACATAAAATCTCTGGGTTTTATTTCCTTGGCCTACTTTCACCTTTCGATCAGCTCGTCCATCGCCATCCGACTCTTCCAACCAGCCACGAGATTGCAGCTCGGCTGTCACCTCCTTGTGATTGACCCCCTTACACAAAACTTCCCTAAACGTAGCCGGGTGAACGTATAACCGAGATGTCGTCCCATCTATGTCAGCGATTCTTAAAGCCAACAGCTCACCAGTAGGGCGACCCTCATTGTCTGGGAACTTACCAATCCGGTTACTAAATTCATGAGTGACCAAAGTTGTTCTGATCCGATCGCAAGCTTTCTTGATTTCGATCGAACCATCTCCACCCCGACCAGCCAGCCATTCACCAAAAAGTTTATGCACTGCCCACCAGTTATCTGCTGGTTCCCAAGGCAAAATATCCCATGCACAGGCCAGGTCTAGAGCTAGCTTAATCACCGCAAATCGCCGAGCTATTCGGCGAATAGCCGGGGTCTTAGCTCCTGCTGCTAAATCATTCGCCAAAGTTTCCACGATTGACCGCTGTTTTTGCTCCCAACCATCTTCTCGGATCGATTGCAGTTTAGTGATGAAAGCATCCAAAGCCACGCCGCTGTTTGCTTTACAAGACTGCTCGATCGACAGGCACATATCGCCAGGATCTTGACCATGAGCTGTTTCAAAACAGCCCAGACCACCAATCGGAGCCGCTTGAATATCCACAAACCGCACTTCCTGACCAGCCTTCACACTTTCACCGATCGATTCCATCAGGGCTATCGATGAAATTTCGCCAGTAGAGAACAGTAGCAGTGACCAATCACCAGCCCCGGCTAGACTGGTATCGCGTTTCATCCGATTTTTGCCTTGGCCATTGACCATGTAAATGATTTCAGCCAAATAGCGACCCATATCTTTAGTCAGCTCATCCATGGGCATCAAATTGTCATTAGAAACTCTAAACACAGCCTCCATGCCGTTGGGAGTCGATCGCCATTGATAGAGTTTCCCGTGACCAGTGACCGAACAGGCGATTTTACCGATCGTGGTTTTGCCAGAACCAGAGTCACCCCAGAAATGTAGACCACCAGACTCTAAATCAAGAATCCGCACCAAGCATCCAGCTAACCCCATCCCGATCGCCACCATTGCGCGGCTGTTAGAGTGGCTAGGCTGGGCGACTCCTTTGATCCAATCAGCCAAGTTCCCAGTAATCATCGGCAGTTTTTCGTCTCGGGGCGGGTTGATATCTTTCCAGCGAATATCGTCTACCCCATAGCTTTTAATCGCTCCTACATAAGTTTGGCCATGCCAGCCAGTTACAGGGGTAATGCGAATGACGGGCAACCCCTGACCCAGGGTGTACAGGTAGTCTAGTAATTTTTCTTTATTTTTGCGGTTAGTGAGCTTGTAATTCTCTCTGGCTAACCTTTTCAGCGAAGTATTACCATCTTCAAAGAAGTAGCCCTTGTCGAAAACGATCGTTTTTAGATCACCTTCTTGGTCACAGAATTCCAACACCAAAGATCTTTCGCCACCATTCACGCTGTCAGCCTCAGCTATGGCTGTGATGTGGTTGCCAACATCGATCCATTGACCTTCATCTTCATCCTCTTTCCAAATCTGTAAACCGGAATCGATCGAACTCCTGAATTTACCGCTTCCTGCTGGCTCTTGTTGTTTTTTGGCCGCTGTCAAAGGCTCTGGCTTAGCGCTGAAGGAAATACCATTAAACTGCTCGGAGCTAATAATATTTGCCAAAATTGCGGCCTTGCTTAGATGCCGATCGAGGATATCATCAGCCAGATCCCTCCCATCAGTAGGCTTTGACCAACCTTCAATCTCACCGGCCAGACAGTAGCCCTCAATCTGGCCAGCAAAATCACGCTGAAAATTAGCCACATACTTAAGTCCACTGTTATCTCGATCGGGTGCCAGAATCAGCCGTGCACCTGTTAGATCCTTGCTGTAATCACCATAAGTTTTGTACCCGCCACTGCCCCCGATCGTCGTAGTGGCCGGGATGTCCAACATCCACAAAGCATCCGCAGCTTTTTCACCTTCCACTATATATATGTGTTGATTTTGCTCGATCGCCTTTTGCACCTCTTGATACCGATAGATCGGAATGTGGGGGCGGACTCCTTGGGGATTACCTTTCTTCCAATCTTGGCCGCCCCAATAGCTTTGAAAGAATTTCTTCTTACCAGCACCGTTGTCCTGGCGCACCACTTTCACCAGTGGCTCACCAGCTCGATTGGGGTAAAAGTATTCGCTGGTTTGGCGAGCTGGGCTGGGCTGTTTCCAGTCATCGGGGTGCTTCCCTTCGAGTTGATCGATCGCCGCTCTGATGTCCTTCGTGTCACATTCATTGGTGAAGCAATGATACTTAGGTGGGTTGATATCTAGATTTTTACCGCCACACACCGGACAAATATATTTTGTTTTAGACTTCCCCGAAAGGGTCAGAAACTGGGTCTTAGAGCCAATGTCATAGGTATGGCTTGCAACCCGATCGAAGGTCGATCGGTTGCCATCAAGGTTATTCATTGAGATAATTGGGGTAATTGGGATATAAATTTTTTTTGTATTTATCAACTGGAAAGCAGCTTGTTCAAGCAAGCTGCTTTCCACATTTTAGGAAGACAAATACTACGCCAAATTATATCAATATCCTCGAATTGCATTGACTTAACCTATTGTTAAGATTTCTCAGAACTTCTTTGGTAGCTGATTGCAGGTAATGGTTAATAGCAGCAAAATAAATAAGACAAATTGGTAAAGGCACAATGTGCCTAGAGGCTAAAGCAGAGTTACTATAAAGTCTTTGGCAAATGGCACTTTTGAACCGTTCATCGTAACTTCCCCTCACGCTCTAATTTTTCTTGTGCCGCTTGCAACAGCCAGGAGCGTCGGCTGGTTTTAGTAGGTTTGCGGGCATCATCGATCGACTGACACAATTCAGGTGAGATCACCATTTGAAATTTAATATCCTTTTCGACTGCCGGAGTTGCCATCGATGCCGGGGGAGGACTACCCGCATTGATCACTCGATCGATATCAGATGAGCTAGCTGTGGATGTTTGGCGGACTGGTTTTTGAATAGTCATTTGGTATCCTCTTAGTTCTTATTTAGTACTATATCAGAATCAAAACAGTACTGATATAGTTCTTCCAATTCCTTGACAGCTTTTTGAGAATGGGGCTTAACTTCCATCACACTCAAGCCCTGAGTATGGGCATTTGGGAAAGCTTTTCTATCACCAATGCAGGGGGGAATAAGTTCAATGCCGGGGGTATCTGAGATCATTTGCATGGCATCTTGGTTATCAGTGCCACTGGCATCGGCGCGATTCAGAAAAGCCCAAGCAGACAGAGATGGGTTAACGATGCGCACGTCTGCTAATAATTCAGCCACCTTATCTAATGTCCAAATATCTGGGCCACGAGGCGGTAATGGCAGCAGGACTAAATTGGCGATCGTCAGAGCTGCCCGTTGGGTCGTGGTGTCTCGGCCACCAACATCGATCAAGACATCTTGATAATGAGTGGAGAGCTTCAGAACTTCATCCCTGGTCGCTCGACCTCGTAATTGGATACAAGTCAGGTTCTCGCTTTTGTCAGGAAAATTTTCGCTGCGAGTTGCCGCCCATAGGGTGGTGGTTTCTTGTTCGTCACCATCGACAAGCAAAACTTTGTGTTCGGTAGAGCGGCGAGCAGCTAAATTAGCAGCAATGGTACTTTTGCCAGCGCCGCCTTTGATGCCGCCAATGACAATAATCATTTGTACTGTTATGGTTTAAGATTGATTCTAATCGTATACCTTATTGGTACTAAATCTATACTGACTTGTCTTTTGGAGGCGATCGGCTATGCCTGATAATTATTTCGCTTACTAAGTACTTAAATCATGTTTTAATTAAAGCAGTAAATAAAAATGTGATGATCATGGTCAAAACTGTTTCTAAGCAACAAGACAACGAAGCTGTCCAAGAAGAAAAGGAAGAACTGATTCCTTTGCAATTTAAGATGCCGCGTAGTTGGGTACGGGAATTTAAGTTGACCGCTGCCGATAAGGAAATGAAGCTTAATGAATTACTGAAAGAATGTTTTAGTGAATATCTGAAAGCATTAAATAAATGACTAAGTTTAAACATGATGAATTTGCCAAAGATTTACTCCGCACTATTTTGGAGCTTTATGGCAAAGTACAGATCGATCTGCCAATCACCAATGAGCTGCGCCGGATTGATGTTTTTTTCACCCCAGCAGGGGTAATGCCTGAAGATCCAACGATTCAGTTGTTATGGCGATGTGCCACCTACGGCGCATCTTTCGAGCCATTTCGTTCAGCTCTGCTGTACCGGAGGTAATCGCCTGTAAAAGACAGTGAAGTTCGTAGCACCATCAGTAAGCTGCTAGATGTCCATAGTGAATTGACTCGTAAAGCTAAACGGGAGAAAAGACCAGAGCCTAAAACTGAGGAGCTACCTCAACTGTGGATCATTACACCCACCATGAGTGAGCAGAAATTAGAGTTGGCGAATGTTATAACTGCCTGTTCGCTCATTTTAGAAAGGGGAGGAGAATTAAAACATTGAAGGGTCAAGGGTGGAGCAATTATGTGGCCTATCAGGAGGGTGTGCTGTTCCAAGGTAGGCTAAAGAGCAGTTTTTGAAATTGCCAGAGGCCACAAATGGAAATTAGTTCAGAGCGGATTGATGATATTCCATTGATTGCGGCATTGTTCAAGCAAATGGAAGTTGCCAAGTGGATTGACCAGCAGCTTAAACAGCCACATGGCAACCATCAGGGCTTAAGCTATGGTCAATTGAGCGTATTGCTGTTGATATATATCACTAGTCAGTCAGATCATCGATTGTGTGCAGCAGAAACATGGGTTAACACACATCGATTAACATTGGAACTCGCTACTGGTATGACAATCGGTGACAAGGATGTCACTGATGACCGTTTAGCCCGTGTGGTAGAACAATTAGGTTTACAGGGAGAGGCTTGTCAAGAAATTGAACAAAAGTTAGGAAGACATATGATCCGAGCTTATGAATTGCCCACAGAAGTTGGGAGATTCGACACCACCAGTTTTGCAGTGCATCATGAGCAGATTGAATCTGAGGCTGAAAGTCTATTGCGCTATGGACACTCTAAAGATAAACGCCCAGATCTATTGCAATACCGTCAAGCGCTAGGAACTCTAGACCCTGCTGGAATACCATTGGTGAGTGAGACACTTGCTGGAAATGGTGCTGACGATCCATTGTATTGGCCAGCTTGGCAAAGAATGGCCAAGGTAATTGGACATAAACTTTTTGTGTTTTTAGCTGATTGCAAAGCCGCCGCAATTGCTACACGTGCTCAGATTGCTAATGCAAAGGGTATTTACTGCTTTCCATTACCTCTCACTGGTCAAAATCCAGCACGACTAAAGCAATGGGTTCTTGACCCACCATCAGCTAGTGTGGAGATTAGATTGCCAAAACAAGAAGATGATGAGCCTGCCATTGGAAAAGGCTTTGAAGTAGAACTAGGAAAGTTTTGGCTGAATCCAAACACCAAAAAACTGGTAACATGGCATGAACGATATTTAGTTACTTATTCCAAAATCTTAGCTGCCACTCAAATTCGAGGATTACATGAACGGATTAACAAGGCTCAAACAGCTTTAGATAAGTTGAAACAGCGTCCTGGAGAAGATTTGGAAGTCTTTAATACCAAAATAAAAGCCATTCTCAAGCGTCATCGGGTCAAGGAATTCTTGCTGGTGATAACGACCTCTGAAACCCATATTCAGATCAACTACATTAACAAGGGTCGCCCCACTGCCAACTCTCCGACTCAGACAGTGAATAAAATAGAATTGAAACTAAGTATTGAGCTGCAAACCCCAGCCATTGAAGAGGCAGAGAAATTGGCGGGTTGGCGCTTGTATGTAACAAATGCATCTAATGATCGTTTGAGCCTAAACCAAGCCATTACCTACTATCGAGACCAGTGGCTGGTTGAACGAGGCTTTCATCGTTTCAAACGCGGTCAGTTACCAGCTTTACCAATTTACTTTCAAAATCAAGATTGTATTGCGGGATTGATGTTCTTGCTCACTTTGGCCTTGAGGATGTTTACCTTAATAGAATATGTTGTCCGACTGGCTTTAGAAGCCTCTCAACAGCAACTGGCAGGTCTTTATGATGGCAACCCTAAAAGAGCAACTGCACGCCCTTCTGCTGAGAAATTATTAAAAGCTTTTGACAACCTTTCACTCTATTTATTACCTGATGGCTCTATGTTTGTTACAACACTTTCTGCCCTTCATCAACAGATACTTTCAATGCTGGAATTACCAGAGTCCATTTACAGCCTACATCTCAAGCCCTGTAAAACTTAATCATTTTTTATTGTTAAAAATGAGCGAACGGGCAGTTATAAAGAAAGAAGGTTGGTGCGAAGGCATCTACTTCATGAGCTGCCTGTAATACCCGAGACTGTTTGGTTTAGAACCCTGGGGCGGGGTAAGGTGCAACAAAAGGCGATCGATGAGATCGCTGCTCTGCCGAAAGACAGTGTTTACCAGCAAAAAGTCCTAGAATTGTTTGCCAGCCTCAAGGTTAACTTGGAAGCTAGCACCGATCGAGATCCTGATGATATGGAGTTACTTATGTCCCTAGCTGAATCGCCGGTATTTGTTGAGTATATGGAGCGGGCTAATGCTGATGCTATTAGATTGAATAATCAATCTGCGGCAGAAATTTTGATGGTAGATCGTTTTGGTATTTTGGATAAAGAACTGTTAAAGATAGTCCCCAACATTATCAAGTTGTCGCAATCAGAGTTTATGCCTTTGCTGCTACATCTGAGCCGTGAAGAGTTAATCGATCGATTTACCAACACCACCACTGAGATTTAAGATCGGTATTTTTTAGCCTCAGGACAAAATCATCTCGGCAGTAATCTAGGTTGCTGTCGAGATGATTGGCTTTAAAAGACTGAAAGTGTTACTGAGAACAGGATATAGCCTTAGAGTATTGGCGTTTCCTGGTTCCCCGCTGGCCAGCAATCCACAGTTTGCCAAAGCAGAGTACTAATGATACCTCTGTGGTTAAAGCTTACAACAGTTGATTGAAGGCTTTTTGAGCGATCGACTCCGCACGTTCAGAGGTGATTTTTTGATAACGTAACGTAGTTTGAATATCGGTATGCCTCATCAAAGCCCGTAATTCCTCGATGCCCTAATCTAAAAACCGGGAAGGAGTGGCATGCAATAATGATTGTGTAATAAATAGATGCTAATTTTGGCATCAAGAAGTAAAATGTATGAGAAACCACTCGAATGGATCGGCGGGTCTCGAAAAGATCTCAAAGCTATGCCAAGTGAAGTGCAGGCCGACATTGGTTTTGCACTATATCAAGCCCAATTGGGTGAAAAGCATGAGGACGCTAAGCCTTTAAAAGGTTTTAGAGGTGCTGGGGTCTTGGAAGTTGTCGATAACTTTGACGGCAATACTTACCGTGCTGTTTATACTGTCCGGTTTGAATTTGCTGTGTATGTCCTCCATATCTTTCAAAAGAAGTCCAAAAGCGGCATCACAACTCCCACGCAAGATATCGAGTTGGTCGAAAAAAGGCTTAAATTAGCTCAAGATCATCATCAGGCTAACTATGACAACCGATCTCTATCTGACTGAAGAAAGTGAAACTACTGTGACTCGTGGCAGTGGCAATGTTTACGCTGATTTAGGGTTTGAAAATCCAGAGGAAATGTTGCTCAAGGCAAAGTTGGTAATATTGTTGAGCAAGACAATCAAAGCTAGAGGTTTAAATCAATATCAAGCTGCTGAGGTGCTGGGGATAGATCAGCCCAAAGTATCAGCTTTAATCAGAGGTCGATTTCAGGGGTATTCCCTAGAGAGATTATTTAAGTTTCTGAATGCTTTCGATCTCGATGTAGAAGTTAATGTTAAAGCCAAGCCAGAGGAGCAAGAGCGCAGTCATACGAGCATAGTCTAATTAATTGAGAGAAAATCGCTTGATACTTCTGTGGTTAAAGCTCATAACAGTTGATTGAAGGCTTTTTGAGCGATCGACTCTGCACGTTCAGAGGTAATTTTTTGATAGCGTAAATCAGTATGTCCATCAAGATATAGATTTCGATCGAGCATTTAGTATAGATAAATGAGCAGCGAAGGAGGAAATTCCCATGGAAAAGATTGGCAAAACAGCTTTTTTACAAAATATCAGTGAGCGAATTGCAGTCAGTATGGAGCTTGCCCGCCAGCGCGAGGAAGAGTACTATAGTTCTGGATTTATTCAGCTTCCTCTGTGGCATGACGATAAACGCGGCGCACCTAACAGTTTTTTGCGCTCGGCCTTGTTTGCAGCCATTCAGAGCAAGGACAGAGTTGACATGAAGAAAATGCAGCTATTTAGCCAGCAAGGTGTCACGATTACATATACCGGTCAGCAGCTCAACCAAGAAGATATGACTGTCTGGCTTATTTTGATTGATTTAATGAAAAAAGATCCTCTAGGTAATCAGTGCTATTTCTCTGCTCATAGCATTCTCAAACATATGGGGTTAGGAACTGGAGGAAGTGCGCATGAACGATTAAGTGACTGTGTATTGAGAATGACAGCTTGTGCAATCGTTATCAAGACAGATAAGTATACCTATGGAGGAAGTTTGATACATGATTTTTTGATCGACGAGGACACCAAGCGTTACAAAATCACATTGAACAGACATCTTATAAAATTGTTCGGCGAAAATGATTGGACTGCAATAAATTGGGAGCAGCGAAAACAGCTTAGACATAAGCCCCTATGTCTGAAGCTACATGATTACTACAGCAGTCATGAAAAGCCTTTACCGGTCAGCCTGGAGTTTCTTTCAAATATTACTGGCAGTAGAAATAGCCAGAAGGCAGACTTCAAAAGAAAAGTGGCCAAAACTCTTGAGGAACTGGTTAAAATTGGCTTTCTCAAAAGCCACAGTATCGAAGGCGATATGGTGAAAGTTGAACGGGTGCCAAAACTTACCAAAAGTTATCTAAACCATTAATTAATTTACCGCTAAAATAGATATTTATGGTGTGCTGATTTTCAAAAATGGCACGTCTTTAGAGCCACATAGGCACGTCTTTAGAGCCACATAGGCACGTCTTTAGAGCCACATAGGCACGTCTTTAGAGCCACATAGGCACGTCTTTAGAGCCACAAGGCACGTCTTTAGAGCCACATAAGGCACGTCTTTAGAGCCACATAAGGCACGTCTTTAGAGCCACATTTTCTGACCACATGAAGCTGATTCAAATTCATACACCAAGCGAGTTTCAATCGATACTTAATTTCCCCTCTAATCTTCTTCTTTAATCTTTTCTTTAATCATAAATATTAAGACCCCCCTACCCCCCGCTTGTCAGACGACCAAAAACCAGCAGCAAGATTTCTAGCTCGAAAAATGTCTTTCTAGAATGTTTGAGAGCAAGATCCTGTTAAATCTGCTCTTAAAACCCTCTAAAATCATCTTTAAAGCCGATTACCCCCTATTAATGGAGTAATACTCATTAGGGTCAAAAACGAACGGCTTCTTGAGCCTTTTAAGACCATTTTTAATGGAAGATGTTGGGATCGCTTGCCTAGACTAGGTTTCAATAGAGATCGATGGGCTAATCGCCCAGTTTTTTTTTGTTTTGTTGACTTGCCATCGTTTGAAGCTAATGGCTCAAGACTCGTGACATATCTTAGACTCCCTAAAATTTATTCAATCTTCTGCAAAACCATTTACCGGAACAATTCGCTGAAAGCTTTTTGAGCGATCGACTCTGCACGTTCAGAAGTAATTTTTTGATAACGCAGCGTAGTTTGAATATCGGTATGCCCCATCAAAGCCCGTAATTCCTCAATGCCCATTAAGCCCACTCGCTCGGTAGCAAAGGTATAGCGAATGTCGTGCATCCTGATTCCCTACTTGAGCTAAAGATTCTCACCTTAAATTTGATAACCCAGACTTGTAATAAATGGTTTTGTTACAAGTAATTTAATCCGGTGAATTTAATGACTGAAGATACGGTGACTCAAATAACTCTACAAATAAACCTGAGTTTCTTATTTGCTCAATTGCTTCTTCAGAAATTTTAGCAACTCCAATATACATGTAGTAGTCATAACCAAAATGAACAAACATTTTGGAAGATGACTCCAACACCCCCCAGATCTGACTTCTTAGGCAAAGCTTACAAAAATTTTCTAATTCAGCACTCTCAAGAGTATTACCATTCTGAATAGATTCAACAATTGAAATCATTGTCTCTGGATATAAATCTTGATACTTTTGGTCATGTTTTGTTAAAGAATATCGTTCTTTTTCTAAGTGAAAAACATTTAATGAGCTTAGATCCATGACATTCATAAAGCTCTGAATTGCAGCTATATAGAGAGCTTCAGTGCGAAGATACTCATTAGTCGATAACTCAGCTCCTTCAAATGTTTTGCCAATATCTGAAAAGCTAATCCATTCATCTTTTTGGTAGGCTCCTTTTGAATTACGTAGAGCTGGATTATATTTGGTAACTCTATAGCTGAACATAAATACTAATCTCCAATTTTGTTTAAATTTGCATCAAAAGTTCCAAGCCTGGTGTTCTTGCTACCAAGATTTGCTACAGAATCAGCCATTTTCCAAACCCCGCCGTTATGACCATCTATGTCCGCTGAAATATATAAGTTTTTTTTCTTGTGCTTAAAAACCAACTGCTTACTTGAAAATTGACCTTTGACTTCTTCGTACCCCAAAATGGCCGCAGCATCTCTGGCCTCCTTATTTGTCAATCCAAATAAAGCTAATATAGCGGTTCCGCATCGAATTTAGTGTATTATATGTTCAAAGTAGATATTTATAAACAATGAAAGCATACTCACTAGACCTAAGACGGAAAATTATCGAGACCGATCGTACTGAAATGATTACTCGGAAAGGACTAGCAGCTAGATTTAAGGTGAGTGAAAGCTTTGTTGGTAATCTTCTACAACTGTTTCGCGAGACTGGAGATGTTTTGCCTAAACCTCATGGTGGTGGGCATCCCCCAAGACTAAATCCTGAGCAATTGGTATCATTGATTGAAATAGTCGAAAGCAACAATGATGCCACATTAGATGAGCTATCACATCTCCTTGAGGAGAAAGAACAAGTTTTTGTGCCTCGTTCCACAATGGGCGACTTAATGCAGCGACTAGATCTAAATCGCAAAAAAAAAACGCTCACCCCTAAGAAAAAACACACGGATAAAGTCCAAAAGCTGCGTGTAGAATACTGGGATGTGATTCGGAATGTTACAGCAGACAACTTAATATTTATAGATGAATCTGGCGTAAACTTAGCAATGATTCGGCTATATGCTCGTGCATACAGAGGTGAAAGAGCACGGGGAGATAAACCACAAAAAACAAAAAATGTCTCAATTATTGGAGCACTTTCGTTGAAAGGAATGATTGCTTCATATAATATTTCAGGGGGAGTAAAAGCAATAACTTTTGAGGCTTTCATATGCACAAAACTAGTGCCTTTACTATGGCCTGGAGCTTATGTCATTATGGATAATGCTCAAGCTCACAAAAGTGCCAGAATAGAAGAAGAAATAAATAGTAAAGGAGCACATTTGGTTTTTTTGCCACCTTACTCTCCTGATTTATCACCAATTGAAAATTACTGGTCTAAGCTTAAAACAATTTTGAGATCGATTGGAGCGAGAACATATAAAAAGCTAGATGAAGCCATTAAAGAAGCATATTCACAGGTATCACTGGAAAATATTCGAAACTGGTTTGCCCATGGATGCTATTGCGATTCACCTTTTGAAAATGAAGTAGAGAATCAATACGCCTAAATACCCGCCTTATTGGCGTAATTCACTTTACGCGAATCGGAATTGCTATAAGTTATTTGAAGTTAGATTGTTAAAGACGGATTTAGATTCCTTGCTGGCTGTGGAAGCAGGGCGAGGTGAATTCAGTAAAGCAGCCAATAAAAAATCAGGGTAAGTACGGCTTTAGTTATTTTATGCATAGTTTTATATAGTTTTCTATTTTACTATCTCACTTTATATGAGGGTGGAAACTTAAAATGTGTTCTAGTTTACAAATAATGCAAACCTCTGCGGTACTAACAATACCTCTGTGGTTAAAGCTCACAGCAGTTGATTGAAGGCTTTTTGCGCGATCGACTCTGCACGTTCAGAAGTAATTTTTTGATAGCGCAGCGTTGTTTGAATATCGGTATGCCCCATCAAAGCCCGTAATTCCTCGATGCCCATTAGACCCACTCGCTCGGTAGCAAAGGTATGGCGGAGATCGTGCATCCTGATTCCTTGCAGCTCGGGTTCGCTTTCAATCAGGCTTTTCCAGTCTTTATGAGTTGTTCGATAGCTTAAACGGGTAACAGCCTCACTGATTGGTTTACGGGCGGTAAATAGAGCCGGTGATTCGGGGTGGCGATAGGACTTGATGTATTGCTCTAAGGCGCTGGCGGCATCTTCGCTGTAGAAGCACCAGCGGATTTTATTGCCTTTGCCAATGACCTGAAATTTGCGCTCTGAGCGGTTGATGTCGGCTAAATCTAGGGAAAGGATTTCGGCGATTCTGGCTCCACTGCGATGAAGTAGCGAAATGATCGCCTTCATGCGGCTGTGTTGACTGCCTTTGGTGCCAGCGAAGCGATCGACTGCTTGGTAAAGTTTGGTGATTTGGTCGGGGGTAAGGTAGCGAATGATCTGGTCTGTCAGGTGTTCGCCTTTGTCTGGGTCTGGTTTACGCCGTTTGAGACGGGCGATCGGGTTGGCTTTGATGTGGCCTTGTTCGAGGGCGAAGTTAAACAGGGCTTGGATGATGGCCTGGTGTCGGTGGTGGGTGGTATAAGCTAGCTGGGATAAGCCGTTGAGATATTCGGTGAGGGTCGATCGATCTAGGACTTCGATCGGGAACCGGCCATATTCTTTTAACAGGGGCATTAGGCACACTTCATAGGATTGAATGGTGCTGCGGGCGAGTCCTGGGCGCTCTAGAAATTTGGTGGCGACGGTGGCTAGGGGGGTAGACAAGGGATTAGCTAGTTAGGGCGTTTATTGTTGATAGTATATTGCTCTATAAGTAAGCTTTAAAGACACCTTTTTGTGAGTATTTTACAGAGCAGTAAATCGCCTAGTGCCGGTGAGTCCTTGGGTGATTATGTGAAACGAATGCGGCTATCCCTCGGTTTTAACCAGAAGGAGCTGGCGAAAATCGCTGAAATTCATATGCAGAGCTTGGGCAAGATTGAGCGGGGGATGACGACCAAGCTGAGTTCTCATAGTAAGAGTGGCTTGGCTACTGCTTTGCAGGTGCCGGTGGAGTATTTGGAGGCGGTTTGTCGGGGGGTGCCGATCGTGGCGGTGACTCAGCTTAAGTTCTGTGCGCCTTGTTGGACTCCGGGTAAGCCGTCGGAGCCGCTATGGATGGAGGCGCGGGCGAAGCACTGTTTTTTGTGTGGTGCGGCTTTACGCGATCGATGTGCCCATTGTCAGGAGATGGTGACTTCTCTGAAGCATCGGTTTTGTCCTTTTTGTGGGAATGGCTATAAGTCTGAAGTGGTTGCTGAAAGCCATTCTGAATAAGAATACACCTATCCTGATGACCACCAAGCTTCCACCGGATCATCATCCTCGAACAACTGCTCAAATTCCAGCCAGTGGTCGTCGCTCCCTGGTATTGACTCCAATACTTCGCCCTGCTTCATCATGCTGATAGCTAGTAATAATGCTGCTGAGTCTCGTTCAAGAGATGATTGATTAGGTCTACTTATGGCTGCTGGAGCCGCGCCGGGGGGCATATGGTCATTAGTAAAGCTGATGAATTTGTCTGTTTCGATCGAACATCCAGTTTCAAATTCTAAATTCTCGAATCGGTCGGTTAGCGAATTGGTTACAGAATCGATTCCTCTCTCCACCGCTAACAAGAAATCAAGAGCCAGAATCTTCACCAAACTCCCCACCTTCATAGGGACAAAACGTGATAGAGAACTTACAGACTCTAGATTTGAGCCTGTTTTTTTAGTGGTTTCTGGCTCAGGTAAAATGTGAGAGAGCGCTTGCTGGATGTAGCTTTGAGCCATCTCAACGAGAATACGCCATTCTGGGGAATATTTCCGGTTGTACAAAGTGTTGATTCCGAACCCTTTTCCAAACATTTTTTTGGCCGTTTCCTGGATCAGTTGAATTATTTCACTGATTTTTGTGGGCAGTGGTTGCTCAATCAATGCGGCTACCACCTGACGTATTCTTGCCAGCACATCATCGTGCCGCTCGGTTGATTTTTCTCTGGCTGCTGCTGGTTGTTCACTCCGCATTGATGCGAATGGCCGCATATCTGGCCGACAATAGGGCCAATATTGCTTGGTGACACAATCCATCCAATCTTCTACCCGCGACTCTATTTCATGCTGATGACCACAGAATTCTTTGTATCCCGGCATGTTCACCAGTTTCTCGACGATCGCCGCATCGTTCCGGCTGCCATCGCCAAACACCCAGGCCAGCACGCAGGCTGTTCTGATCAGTTCATTGGTTTGCCCTTGGCTCGTCCAGCCTAAGGTTAGCCGATCGATTAAGCTCTTCTGCCACTCTGCTGCACTGCTACCCAAAGACCCTGAATATCGGGCATGTTGCTGGTGATACCTTACCCCCCATGTCAGCTTCTGCTTCAGTAGCTCTATATCTTGTTGAGAGGTCTCAACCCGGTAACAAAATTCTCCCCAAGGGTTAATGGTGTCGATTTCCTCGAAGTACTCATCTAGTAAGAGGCTGCCGCTTCCGGGCTGCAACGGCAGTCTATGACCGTTGTACATCGATGGAATTGGGGTGTATTTCTTGGCGTTCGGGAAGGTTTCGACGTTGCCGCCACGCAGTTCAAAGCCCCCTGAGTGACACACCGACCATAGCAGTTGCGCCACTTTGTAGGTTTCTAGCTCTTCTGCGAACCAAAAATAGACGTGTAGGCCGCCGCTGTCTGAACTTTGGATGATTATTCGATCGGTCAGCCCCGCATTTTCTAGGGCTTGCATCAACCGATCCCACTCGTTCTTGTTTACCTGTGGGTGGCAAAGTGACCGAATATCGATGTCTATCAGCAAATATTTGGTCAGCTTTCCGAAACGTGCCCCAATCAGCGTATCTTCCGAGGCATAAATTCTATCTAAGTCTGTGGCCTGAATTTTGTACCTGATCGTCCGCCATTCTGGCTCTTCTCCCTCGTCAACCACCAATTCTTTGACGATCGCCCCCCAGTGACAGGGAAAGAGTTGGTGCGGATATTCGACTGGGTTCAGTCTTGTATTGATGCCAGTGGTGGCTTGGGGAATTGCAAGGGATACGGGAAATGCTATCATTTGTGCATCTTCTGCATATGGTAAATGCAGTTGATAAGTGGTCTTCTGCATCTTATAAATGCAGTTGATTTCAGGTTCAGCTCCTGATTACAGTCGGGAGAGTGAACACAAAATTCTAAATATCCAAGCCTATTTATAGGATTGGGCGGGAAGTGCCCCTGCGTTTAATTACGTGGGGGTCTCGCCGTTTATTGTAGTTGTGCTAGGGGACAATCAGCTAACTTATTACCAAGAAACTCAGAGCGAGGGATGACTACCAAGCTGAGTTCTCATAGTAAGAGTGGCTTGGCTACTGCTTTGCAGGTGCCGGTGGAGTATTTGGAGGCGGTTTGTCGGGGGGTGCCGATCGTGGCGGTGACTCAGCTTAAGTTCTGTGCGCCTTGTTGGACTCCGGGTAAGCCG
>JAAFHZ010000079.1 GCA_013297675.1 Synechococcales cyanobacterium bin59.metabat.ball.084
GAATCAGCTAAAGCTACCTTAGAGCAAATCCTAGAACCACTGCGGTTGTCCACCTCGATAACTTCATACACCTATGAAAATCTCTCTAGGACAATTGAGCTGCTGGCTAATATAAACGGTACTGATAAGCACACCGAACTAGAAATTCAGCTCGGTCTTTGTCAATCTCAAAGTTGGCTAGCAAAGAATATTCAGGGGGAACTAGCTGAGCCGTTGTCATAGTGCTAGTGCAGGATGTGGAAAATTCAGTGGTGACCTGCCAGACAATTACCCGAGGCCGCTTCAGGCGAACTTTTTAGGGGTTTATCCCTAGGGGTAGTCAAAACTATTAGGTAGATATTGAGAGAGCCAAGCAATCGATCAAGATTCACGGTAGGATGGGGTAATATTTTTATGTTTCTTTCTAGCCATGTCTATCCAACGCCTGTGGTCGCAAGCGATCGCCCTAGTATTAGTAATAGTAATCGGCCTCTCTGCATGTTCCGCCGAGACACCGGGCGGCCTAGTGGGCAACTATCAGAAAGATAGCCTCACCGTCATCTCTAGCCTGCGCACTGCCCTTGAAGGCGGTGAAGACACCCCCGAAAAAGCCGCAGCTCAAGCGATCGCCCGTCAAAACATCAACGACTTCGCTTCTCGCTACCGCACCGACCCAGCCCTAACCAAGCGCAGCTCCTACACCACCATGCGCACTGCCCTGAACTCCTTGGCTGCCCACTACGCGGCATATCCTAATCGCCCCGTACCCGACAAACTCAAAGAGAACTTAGCACAGAAATTCAAACAGGTAGAAACTGCCTTAGAAAGAGGCGCATAGAATTTGTTCAAAAATAAAAATCAGTGATTTTGCTGGCCGTCCCTACTGGGGCGGCTATTTTATATTCATAAAATGAAACAATTTGCTAGAATTATTCATCAAATAAATAAATTCTCTTACAGACTCAAGCTAATGCTTTTTTCTCATATCTCCCGTTGGCCACAGCTCAAAATCTTGATGACGGGAGCATTGACCAGCGCAAATTTTCTGAATTTAGGATCTCTGGCCACCGCTCAATCCTTAGATCCCCCAGTTGCTCCAGCCCAAACTGCTACCTCCAACGCTGATTACTGTTTTACTACCCCAGCTCAAGTTACCGAGAAAAATCGCCTGCGATCGGCAGCTCTAAGCCCCGATCCTGCCGCCAAACAGCGCTATCGCCAATATATTTATCAAAGCGGCCAAGCCCTGCTGAACTGTCGGCAACAAAGCTGGCTCAAGACCCAGGCCATTTGGATTCGGATGTATCCCTGCGATTCTAAGCCCGGAGCCGTAGATGAACTGCTCGATCGGATGGTAGAGAAAGGCTATAACCAAGTCTACCTAGCTACTTTCTACGCAGGCAGAGTGCTATTACCTCAAGCTAATAATCCGACTACCTGGCCATCAGTATTAGACACAAAAAGCGTTCAAAACACTGATTTGCTAGCCGATGTAATTCGCAAAGGGCGAGAGCGGGGCATTAAAGTCTATGCCTGGATGTATTCTCTCAACTTTGGTTCTAACTACGGCTTGTATCCCAACCACGAATCGGCCTTTAATATCAATGGTCGCAACGAAAAAAGCTGGTTTGTCGGCAGAGAAGGCGACCAGTCCCCTGATGCGGGGGGGCCTAACTCTATTTTGTTTGTGAATCCCTATAGTGAACAGGCTAAAAACGACTTTAACTTGATGCTGACGGAAGTACTCAAACGTCGCCCCGATGGCGTGCTATTTGACTATATTCGCTATCCTCGGGGTCAGGGTGCCCAGTCAGTGGCGGCAAATGTGAAAGATTTGTGGATTTATGGGCCAGATGCTCGGCAGGGCTTTGAGGCGATGGCTCAAAATAACAAGGCCAGTGAATTAATCAAAACCTTTTTGACTAATGGCGATGTGCAGGCCAATGAAGTTACAGCGATCGATGCCAGTTTCCCAGACGAAAAAGACCCCCTATGGGTTGGTCGATCGGCGCGTCCAACTGAACTTAAAATGACTCCCCAAAAAAGAGCTGAACTGTACAATCGGGAGCTGTGGCAGTTAGCGGTGGGCTATGCTGGTGAAGGCGTGGTGAAATTTTTGAGTGATGCTACGTCTCTGGCTCAACGCTACGGGGTACCTGCCGGAGCCGTATTTTTCCCAGAGGGCAACAATGCTGTGGGGAAAGGTTACGACTCTCGCCTCCAGCGCTGGAATCGTTTCCCTCGCAATATCGAATGGCATCCGATGGCTTATGCCATCTGCGGCCAGAGCAAGTGCATCGAAGACCAGGTAACTAAAATGATGACGGCAGCATCTAGTTCTGGGACACCGGTAATTCCTGCTTTGGCCGGTGCCTGGGGTCGCACTTTTGAAAACCGCCCCTCCTTAGAAGTGCAGATGGATGGTATTCGCCGCTCTTCACCAGGATTAAGTGCAATTAGTCACTTTTCTTATTCCTGGCAAGAGCCTGCTTCTGACAGTATCCGCAGCTCCTGCCGCCTGCTACGTTAGAACTTGATCTTCTACTGCTTTCGGGGCTTTGCCATCAACTAGGCAACTGACGGTCATATCACCCATCACGTTGATGGCAGTGCGCACTCGATCGAGGAACCAATCCACGGTCAACAAAATAGCAATATATTCAGTGGGCAAGCCTACTGAGTTAAATACTAAGGTCATGGTCACTAACCCGGCTTCCGGGATTCCGGCTGCCCCAACCGAGGCAAAAATCGAAGTGAGCATCACCAAAAACTGCTGAGAAAGATTCAGGTTCAAGTGCAAAGATTGGGCAATAAATAGCGCTGACATAGCTTCGTATAAAGCCGTACCGTCATTGTTGAAATTACTGCCCACCAATGCACCTAACGAAGCAGAAGATTTGCGCAAGCCAACTTTTTCAATTAGGGTTTCGTAAGTAATTGGCATGGTAGCCGTAGAAGAAGCGGTAGAAAAAGCCGCTACTAAGGGATCAACACCTCTAGTCAAAAGATGCTTGGGCGTAACCCAAGAACCAAATTGAATTCGCAGTAAATAATAGCCAGCTTGCAGAAACAGTGCCAACACTACCGCCACCACAAACACTAGCAACGACTGAAAAGGGGCAAAGCCCTGGATGGCGATCGTCCGCGCCACAATGCCAAATACGGCGATGGGCACCAGCATAATGACCCAATGCAGCATCTGAATTACGGTCGTAAATAACACGGTAATGATTTGTTCAACTGGTTGGTAGTCTGTTTGAGATTCAGTAATTTGTCTTTGTTTGAACATGCGTAGTGCTATGCCCATGGCTAAGCCCAGCAACACCAAAGCAATAACGCTGGTTTTATCAGCAAAGGGTTTAATGATCGATTCAGGCACAATGCTATCTAGAAGCTGTAGGGGGTCAAAGCCCTTGGACTTAGTGGCAATTTCGGCGGCTTTTTCGGCGCTGGGTTTGCCTAAGCTGTTCCAATTACCGGGCTGCACAGTATTGGCCACAAACAAACCGATGACGATCGCCACTAAGGTATTAGTAGTCAACAAAAGACCGAGCTTTTTAGCAGCTCCACCGGGTAAATCGGCGGTCATGAGAGTGTTGACGATCGATAAAAAGATCAATGGGGTGGCCAACATGCTCAATGCCCGCAAAACTAAGACTGCGGGCATTGCTAAGTTTTGGAGATTTTCTTTGGGCAGAATAGGATTCCCTGCCCCCAGCAAAATACCCACAAACACGGCCAGCACTAAGCCAATAATGATTTGAGTATACAGCGGTAACTTTAGAAGTTTAGACATGTGTAAGGCTTTACAGAAACGATATTCTATTTATGGGTAACTGATCTCCATTCTGTGACGACTCCCACCACCAACCGCTTAGGCAGTTTGGTGGGGGCTTCTCAAGTTTATAAATGAGATTTCTTGCTTCACAGGCTGGGCAACCCCTAAGCCTCCACAAGCAGCAAACGACCGTCCAGCCGTCCGTTTCAGAACATTAATCGAGGCGTTATAGTCTCTGTCCAAGCTGATTCCACAATTTGGACAATCATGAACCCGCTCTGACAAGGGTTTAACTACCCTCTCTTGACAGTTGAAGCACTCAATACTTGTTCCCCTAGCATCAACTTCTTGAGTATGCTTGCCGCGTTTTACCGCCACTGCTTGCAATATGTTCAAGAATGCCCGCCAAGCTACATCCAGTATTGATTTCGCCAATCTGGTTTTAGCCAGACCTTTGATGTTCAGCTTCTCGAATCCTATCAAATCGTATTTTGTGCATAACCAATGTGCCACTGCATAATGAAAATCTTTTCGTTGTCTTGCCACATGCAAATGAGTTCTAGCTACTTTATTTGCTTGTTTTTGATAGTTGTTAGACCCTTTTTGTTGTCTTGACAACTTCCGCTGCTGACGCGCCAGTACTACCTGAGATTTACGATAGAACTGCGGCACGGCAACAGCTTCTCCCTCAGATGTCGTCAAGAATTTTTCTAGTCCCACATCAATTCCACAAGCATTTGCTATTTCAGCAACCGGTAACGACTCTGGAACATAGCTATCTTCCATTGCAAAGCTCACATACCAGCCATCAGCCTTGCTTACAACCGTTGCTTGCTTCAATACGAAACCCTCTGGAATTGGGCGGTGTAGAATTACCTCCATTTCACCAATTTTCGATAGCCTCAGTCGATTTCCTGTTAAGTGCGCTCCGGCTTTCTCTGAATTCACTCTCGGAAAGGTAAATGAGCAAAGCTCACCTCTCTTTTTAAACTGGGGTCTACCGCCTCTTTTACCGGTTTTATCTGGAATTAACCAACGCTTCCAGGCTTTATCCAGCCTCATCAAGTTTTGTTGTTGGCAATCTGCATAAATCTCTTTATACTCTGGAAAAAGTTGCTTTGTTTCCTTCAATGCCGCAGCTTGTGAGTAATAATCAACTTTTTCTGGAATTTCTCCAATTGGCTCAGAAATCAGGCTACATCTGTCAATTCGACATTTAGTTCGTCGCAACCAATCTAATCTTTGACCCAAAGCATAATTCCAATGACGGCGCAGCAGTTCTCCCCAGTGGTTCAAAAGTTCCACTTGCTCAAGATTAGGCTTGATTCGGTACTGGTAAGTGAGTATCATGCTAACCATCATATCATAACTTAGTGCAGTGCAGTACAATAAAGGCTACAGATGTGTTTACTCTCTTAACATTCATTTAGTGCTAGTGACTAAATATCGCCGCAAAGTCATTAATCAATCAATTTTGAATCGTCTCCATGAAATATTTGCAAACACTTGTTCAAAGTGGAATGCCAAATTAACTGACTTTAACGGTGAATCAGATCATGTTCATCTGGTTATTGATTTTCCCCCAGATGTAGAAATTAGCAAGCTAGTAAACAATCTTAAAACTGTTTCCAGTCGCTTGATTCGTAAGGAATTTGCGGAGATTATCAACAAAGTTTACACAAAACCTGTTTTCTGGACTGGCGCTTATTTTGTTGCTAGTTGTGGCGGTGTCACTGTTCAACAAGTAAAACAGTATGTTGACATGCAGACTTCGCCCACAGATTAGTTGGCGGTTCATCGTCCACCCCACTCGTCGTTAGAAGCTACGCTCACTAACTGATTCGGGGGTGAGACTCTTCACCGTCCTGCTATCCCCCTCACCGCCAAACGGGGTACCGTTCTGGCGGGAGTACCACGCAGTTTAGATGGGTTGGTGATCTCCATTCCATACAGTCCTGCATTCCTACCAATTTGGTAAACAGCAAAATTATCTGGGAGCTTGTACTGACTCGCCAATTTATCGGCTCACCGATTTACTGGCTCACCGATTTGGGGATTGATAGGTAGTACTTCGTCAGGCTGTGATTGCAAGAACGAACTAACTAGATGAATTGTTGATAAACCCAAAGCCACTGCCGATAGTAGATAACTGTGAATGGTGAATAAATGCTGGAGAGTAATGGTGCCGATCGAATCACCGCCCAACAAAAATTGGCGCAGGTATTGACCAATCACCGGAATACTTTCGATAATCGACAGCTCAATTTTAAATCTCCAGTAGCCCAACTGAGACCATTCGAGGTTCATTGCTGTCCAGCCCAGACCGATCGCGCTGAGAGTCAAGAAAATTCCCGATACCCAACTAACAATCCAGCTCCCAATCATGTGGCGACCCAAAAACATGGTGATAATTTGCAGTAGCGAGAGCACAATTAAAGCGTTGCCAGCAGTGTTATGGAGGCTTCTTACCAACCAGCCATTAGCGACCTGATTATCGATATACTCGATCGAAGAATATGCGTTAGTAGCCGTGGGGCTATAGTAAAAAGCAATAAGTACACCAGAAATCGCCGCCAGCAAACAGAGCGTAAACATGGCAAGAGCTAAGATAGTAGCTAGTTTCCGCAGCAGATCATCGTAACGCAGAGTACTCATAAGTAATACCTTAATCTGGATTTACATTTTCTTATCTGCCATTATAAGCATAAATACTCACTGAGATCAATTCCTACCAGCAGCAAGATTAGGCTGCGCGAGTTAAATTTTGCACCTGAGATTTAAAAATGGCAAACCCCAGAGCCAACATTACTAATACGCCGCCAATAGCAGCATAGACTCCCCCTAAACCCCAGCTTTTAGTAATCGGTTGGGTAACGATCGGCGACAAAAACTGTCCCAAAAACATTGAGGTAGACAGACCACCCAAGGCCCTGCCACGCATAACATCAGACACAGCACTACTCAACCACACCGACATATTGGGCATCAAAATCCCCAAACCCATCCCAGCAATTGCTAGACCAGCCAAGACCTGTAACCAGCTAGAAGATTGACCAATCAATAAATAGCCAATTCCCATCAAGCCAAAAATCATCGGCAAAAAAGTGACAAATTCCATCCGCTGCTTGAGTTTGCCATAGGTAACAGAGGCGATCGCGCTAAACAAAGTACAAAAAGCGATCGCCATCCCACTTTGAGAAGGCTGGGCTTTTACCATCGTTTCTAGATAAAAAGGTAGCTGTACTGGAATCAGATAAAAAGCGATTTGACTAATAGTGGTTAAACCGTAGACAATCATCAACACCGCTATTGGAGTAGGCGGTTTGGGAGCACTATCGATCTCACTATTATTGAATTTAGACTCCCGACCAGGTTCCCCAATAAACATGATGATCAGCGGCACAATTAACCAAGCAAACAGATAAATTCCAAAGGGATAATGCCAATCTTGTTGAGCTAAAGCACCGCCCAGAGTCAAAAACAGCACCCCACCTAAGCCCATAAACCCAGATTGCAGACCCATGAAGGCCGCCCGAGCAGAACCACTATAATAATCGGCAATGAGGGTAGTTGCGCTAACCATCACACCCGATACCGCCAAACCTAACAATGCCCGTCCGACTAAAATTGCTGGCAAGCTTGCTAAAAACAGACCTGAACTGCCAGCAAAGCCATAGATAATTGCGGTGATCAGCAGCAGCGGCTTCCGCCCAAATTTATCGACCACTACTCCAGCGATCGGTGAACCGATCACGATGAATAGAGCAGGCAAGGTAATCACTAATTTCACTAGAGTAGTGCGCAGATCCGGATCGGCGATCGCGCTGGCAAACTGCTGTTGCATCGCCGGTAACGAAGGAGCTACAGTGGCTCCTGACATAACCGTGAGGCTACTAG
The DNA here is from genome assembly GCA_013297675.1 of Synechococcales cyanobacterium bin59.metabat.ball.084. Taxonomy (GTDB): domain Bacteria; phylum Cyanobacteriota; class Cyanobacteriia; order Cyanobacteriales; family Chamaesiphonaceae; genus JAAFHZ01. The sequence goes on from JAAFHZ010000079.1 coordinate 7,655, forward strand.
CTAATAGTAGAGTTAGTTTAGTCGTCCAAGCATTAGGATTTGACATTAGTTGAGCTTTCTAGAGATGTTATATGGTGGCGGGGGTTAATCCCCCGCCCTTTTTTCTCCAAGACGGAGATTTCATAGACTATTTTTGCCAACGTTTAGTCGCGTTGGCAATTCGCTGACCATATAACTCACAAGACAGTCGATCGCCAGCGTCGAGTTCTACCGTTTTTGTCCCCGTAAAATCAGGTATAGCTTGCCCCATTACCCCCTGATAAGAACCCAAGCGATTCACCCCATTGGGTTGAGACATTTCACCTGCACCCACCCAAATCATGGAATGTTGGGCAGCATTAATCGTTAAATAAATCAATGTTCCCTGTTTATCACCACTCAAACCGCCAGAATGGGTGAAACCACCGGCAATTTTATCTTTCCAAAGCTGTTGTGCCCAGGCACTGCTGGCACCGTCTACAAATGCTTTGAATTGAGCGGCAACGCCACCCATATAAGTTGGTGAACCAAACACGATCGCGTCGGCACTATTTAAAATAGTCATCATTGCTTCATCTTTCCAGCGACCGTTGACAATTTGTTCGCCAGTGATGCGCAATAATTGGACTTTTGTATCAGGAATTGCTTGGGTACCGGTGGCAATTGCTTCTGCCATTAAGTGAGTATTACCAGTTCCTGAGAAGTAGATAATTGCAATATTTGTCATGTTTTTTTCCTAATAATTGTGAACTAGTGGTTGATGGAGTTGTGATTTTTCAATGGAGACGCGGTGCCAACAATTGAATGCAGGCTAAAAATGTCTGCCAGTTTCTATCCTGGACTCTTTTTAGGTTTGTCAGTAAAGCGACGACCCCAAGGCTTAAGTAATGAAACTGCAATTACTACCAGCAAAGTGACGTTGATAGCAAGACCACCCCAGATTATCCCTTGGTTGTTAAACATATAGAGAGGGTTATGGAGGGCTTGTAGGCGTTCGGTGGCAGAAATGGAGGTCATCGCATTCAGCCATGGGCCAATCCAGAAGGTGCCAAAGACAATAGCTGACACCGTTAGCACCCATTTTGTCATCACCCAGTAATGTTTAACAAAACCCCAGTTGGTAAACCAAGAAAGAAAAAAGCCTGTTACTAGAGATAATGTAGCGGTGGGAACAATAACAAAATCATCTAAGAATTTACAGATTTCGTTAATTGCATAAAGGGCATCACCATTGGGTGCATCAACATTTTTGACCCCCATAATAACAAGGCATAGCCCTGTACCAAACCAGATTGCACCAGAGGCTACATGGGCTGATACTAGCCAATTTTTTTGTTTGACATTGAGCTTGAAAGATGGTTTTGCGGTGGCTTCAGCGGCTGGAGTCATAGATATAATCCTGTTAACTTATTAACTTTTTCTCCCATACCTGACAGGAGGTGAATTCATTTATGTGGCTTCTGCTTTTTTGGGAGAGGCTATATACACAGCAACATCTCTGGCTAGTTGCAAGGAAATCGCTTTACCAAGGCCCAGCGCAGAAGCTGTAACAATCGCTACTTTTTCGGTTAATGATGACATGTTGTTAACCCCTGTTGGTATTGAACTTAATTACCAGGGTATACTTATCACTTACTTTTTAGGAAGTACTTACTTTTTTGTAAGTGTCCAGAGCAATTGGGAGAAAATGGATACAATGACCACAGAACAACCAGATGGCCGACAATTTGTACAGACCACTTTAGGAGTCCTGGGTGGCAAATGGAAAATATTAATTCTATGGAATATCCGCGATCAGCCACAGCGCTTCAGTGAATTAAAAAGGATGATCCCCAAAATCAGTGAAAAAGTTCTGATTCAACAACTCCGCGACCTAGAAAAAGATGGGATTATCCAGCGTCGTGACTATGCAGAAATGCCCCCCAAGGTAGACTATGCTTTTACAGCATACGGCAAAACCCTGAAACCTGTTTTATGCATGTTGCGGGATTGGGGTGAGGAACATCTCGAACAAATAGCTGCATTCAACAAGAATAAATAAGCGGACTCTTTACGACAACTACTTAACTTCGATCATTTGCAGGTTGGGCATGACTGCATAGGGATTCCCAACCTGCTCCCGGTTTTTCCCGGTAAAGAAAGGTAATGCGCCAAACCTCTGGCCAAAGCCAGAAATCTGGGACGATGGCTCGAAAAGTAAGCAAATTTTTCAGTCTCATGGGTAAAGGTTAGAGTACAATAGGCAGAAATTGTGACCTTACCTGCTCAACATTGCAAAAATCTCGTGGACTTGCTGGTATCTCAGTAACATTGAGTCCATAGCAAAATCAAGACTCCGAGCCAGAGCAGGCCATAACTCTTTTAAGTTCACCAAGGAATACATCTTCCATGTCCAGTAAGTTATTTGTGATTTGTATTGGTGGTTCGGGGGCTAAATGCTTCGAGGCGATCACCCAGTTAGCAGCAGCGGGACTCTACAATGAGCAGTCGATCGAAGTGCTGTTTGTTGATCCTGATGAAGCCAATGGCAGCATGGAACGCGCCAGACGCAGCCTAAATACCTATCAGCAATGTCAACGGCTAATGGGCGGTGAGCAGCGGCAGGCCAATGTATCTTGGATGCAAACTCCGATTAAGTCTTATGATTTGTGGTCGCCTTTTGCCGATCAGCCTTTTAACCGAGAGCTGTCCAGCTTTTTTCAGTACAATAGCATTAAAAATGACAGCCCCAGCTTAGCGAACATTTTTGACGTGCTGTATAGCCCCGAAGAGCGGGTGCAGCAGCTAGATGAAGGGTTTCGGGGGCGGCCTTCGATCGGGGCAGCGGTAATGAGCCAAATTAACCTCGATCAGCTTGATAAGGCTCCGTGGGGCAGCATTATTCAAGAAATTAAAAACGCCACCGGGGGCGGAAATAATCCTCGGGTGCTGCTATGCGGCTCGATTTTTGGAGGAACGGGGGCTTCAGGAATTCCCACGATCGCCCGGTTGCTGAGTAACAAGTTTGAGAAAGAAGGGATTCGCAAGTCAGTACGCTTGGGCGGTCTGTTTTTACTGCCCTATTTTAGTTTTACGGTGCCGCCGGGAGCGAACACTAACGGCATTTATGCTTCGGCAGACCAGTTTTTGCTAAATACCGAAGCGGCGTTGCGCTATTATGTAACCCAGGCTAGCAGCCTATTTGACACAGTTTATTTACTGGGAAATGAAGACACGACCAAGGTAGATTTTAGCGTGGGCAAAAAGACCCAATCAAACCGTCCACACTTTATTGAGCTATACGCGGCTTTGGCCGCAAGAGATTTTCTGCTGCAAGATCGGCAAGATGCCTTGATGCTGGTAGCACGAGCTAGTGGCGGAGTGTTGAATTGGGATGACTTGCCAGATGGCGCTGTGGTGCGGCGGGGTTTGGTGAATGCTGCCCGCACTGCCTATCTGTGGCTGAGTGATATTCAGGGTGAGCTAGAAGCAATCCGCACTAGTCCGGGAAATTTACCACCTTGGGCCAAGCCGTTCTATGATGCGAAAGATCCAGTATTTCGGTTAGATGCCGACTCTCAGCAAAACGAGATCAAAATCATTAATAGCTGGTCGGCAGATTATTTGCGCTGGCTGCGGGATGTTCATCAATGCGATACCGATCAGGTGCGCTTTTTCAATCACCAAATGTTTAGCACCAAAGAAAAACTCAGTGAGCTAGTAATTGATGATCCCCGTGATCCCAAATCAAAGCAAAGACAAGATGGTATTCCATGGATTAAAGAAGAGCTGCGTCGCCAAAAGAGCACCGATAATCGGCGGGGTGGGGTGGGTTTAGCCACTTCTCTGTATCTTAATACCAACATTTAGTTATTTTATAAAAATTGATTTAGGCGTGATTCTATGACTGTGCCAATTCTACCCAAGCTCAAACCCGATGATTCATCTGTGCAGTTACCCGAAAAGGGCGGCGAGTGGAAGGTTTATCCGAAGGCCACTTTTGAGGATGTGGCCAAAAGTTTAGATTACGCCGCTCCTGGCGAAAATAAGCGGATTAACTCGGTGCCAAATATGTGGGCTTTGCCCATGACCCTAGAAATTCCGATGTTTAATAATGTCCATCCCCTGCGCCAAGATGCGATCGGGCAGTGGCAGGGCATGTTGGCGGCGATCGCTTTTGCTAAAATTCGGAACTTTCCCTTACAGGTGCAGCGCCTAGATATTGATGATGTGCGTCGTCGTCATCCTTTTGCGGAAGCTCTGTGGCAGCTTAAACCCGATGGTGATAAAAGTCTATACAAGATCGATAACAAAGAAGCTTGGCAAGAAATTTATATTTGGACTTGGAACGGTGAACCGGTGGGGATGACTAGCCCGACAACGATTGTGGTACCGGCTCCCGAAGGACTCTGGAATGGTCTGCCTTGGTGGAATCAGGACGATCGCAAGCTGATGTTTCCCCAGCCTTATTTGAGTGACGAAGAAAAGCCGTTGTTTGGCGGCTGGTTGAGTAATTTATTGCGGGAGACTAATAACCCAGAATATGGCGGCCATCCTCAGACCGTAAACAATGTAGTGGGATTGCTGGGTAATTTTCAAAACAGTATGGGGCGCAGTGCTGCCGAGACAGATATTTTCGATCAAGAATCACCCCAGTATTTTGGCGTGGCTCTCAATCGGGGAGTGCTCAAGGGACTTAATCGCCCCATTAAGCTGAAGGAAATTGGCTCTGGTGATTCTTATGTAAAGGTGGTGAATAGTGCTAGTAAAACTCCAGCGAAGCCGTTGATTTTGATTGATGCCGAAGTAGCTACAGTGTGGGGCATTGCTCCCCAAAATATTCGGGTACACAAAGATAAAACTTTAGCTTCGTTGAATATTGAAGATCTGCGGGCGGGACGGATTGCGGGTTGGGACGATGTGAGGTGCATTGAGCCTCGGGATTTGTTTTTGCCAGAATTAACTTTTATTGATGTAGATGACGCGCTGCCCGGTGGTTTTCCGGTGCAGTCTAATCAGCCCTTGTTATTTAATAACAACAAAATTACGCCATTGCTGCCTTTTAACCCGCTGTTGCTGGAGTATTTTACCCCCGAAGATTTGATGGGGCGGGTGCGCTTTATGCAAAATGGCTCAATGGTGCGGGTGGTGTTGAATTTGCCCCTAGCTGGGATGAATAGTGCGGCTAATGGCCGCCCAGAAGAATATCAGCTAGTGCGGGAATATACCTTAAATGAACAAAACGCGATCGAAGACGTGCCAGTACTAGAGCTATGGCCGAACCTGAAGATTCCCAACTGGCAAGATTACTATGCTTTTTACTTTGATGCTAACGATACTTTTAAAGTCAGCTTTGGAGATGCCCAAGAGCCGCACACTTATAGTGATCGCAACGGTGACTACATTATTACTCGCCTGAGTAATTTTCCCACCCACATCAATTGTCAGCGGCGGGGCTACCCGGTGGGCTTTATTTTATTAAAGACTCCGATCGAGCAGAAGCTAACTGATACCTGGGTGGTGGGTGTCGATTTTGGCACTTCTTTTACCAATGTGTATGTAAATCGTCGGGGTAAGGTGGAGCCGCTACAACTAGAGAATTTACACCTAAAAATTACGGCGGCTAACGTAGAAACCCGTCAGCCGGTGCTGTTTGAGAGCTTTATTCCCGAGGTGTTTGTGCCTGCGGATAAGCCGCTGCCCTTGGCCAGTGTGCTGACGCGGTTGGGACAAACCGGGAATGAAAAGAAGAAGGTGCTGTACGATGGGCGGATTTATGTGCCCGATCGGATTAATTTCCATCCAGAGTCGAATCACATTGAGACAGATCTGAAGTGGAAAGACCCCGGTAAGCTGAACCGGTTGTTTTTAGAGCATTTGGGCTTGATGGTGAGTGCGTTGGCCGCCAAGGCCGGAGTGGGTGAAATTCAGTGGTCAGTATCTTATCCTTCGGCTTTTTCTCGGGCAGATATCAATGCTTATGCCAAAACTTGGCGAGATTTAACCGAGGAGTTGCAAAAGCGCACGGGTCTGAAGCATCTGTGCCCAGAACCGGGTGAGAAGTCTTTCCGCACCGAAAGTTTAGCTTTGGCACAGTATTTTGCAGATAAAGAGGACTGTAACTTGGTGCGCAGTGCCTGTATTGATTTGGGCGGTGGGACATCGGATATTTCGATTTGGCAGGGCAATAATTTAATTCATCAATGTTCCATTCAGTTGGCTGGTCGCCATTTGCTGTCGCAGTTTTTGGAGCAGCGCCCGGTGCTGATTGCGCGGTGGTTTAAGCGTCCGACGGAAGAATGGTCAGACCTAGCTGAAGATAAGTTCAAGGCGAAGATTGATTCTTTGCTGCGGCATGAGAGTGAACGGTGGCTGAAGGACGATCGACCGGAGCTAGAAGATGATAAAGATTTCCAGGGATTGATTCGGCTGATGGCGATCGGCACTGCGGGGATCTATTACTATGTGGGGCTGATTCTGGGTACCTTAACTGCCGAGGGTAAGTATACGGAGGGTAAAACGCCTTCGGTGTATATCGGGGGCAATGGTTCGCGGCTGCTGCACTGGTTAGATCATGGGGGGGTGTTTACTCGTCGATCGGGCATCAATGAGCTGTTTCGGCGAATGGTGGCGGATGGCTCCGATCTGCAAGAAACTACTGGGAGCGATACCCAAATTAGTCAGCGTCCCAAAGATGAGGCAGCTTGTGGTTTGGTGCTCGAAAAGAGCAAGCTGCAAGGTTTAGATCGCAAAGCCAAAGATCCGCTGATTGCGGGAGAAAATTGCCGGATCAATGGCCAAAATGTAGGCTTTGATCAGCGGATGAGTGCTGATGGTGATGATATTACTTCGATCGATGCACCGCCTCAACTCGATCGATTGATTGACTTTATTAATTCTTTTAATGAGGGCATTAAAGATCTGGGCATTGAGGAAGAAATCAAGCCTTTTAGTCAGTATCGAAAAGGTTCTGGGTTAGAGGCTAGTTATTCGGAGGAGTTGTTTGATAAAACTATGACAGAGCTACGCAGTATGTTGATTAATATCAACAATAGCGGCGATGGCGAACAGTTACGGGTAGAGCCGCCGTTTATTTTGGGGCTGAAGGCTCTGATGAAGGTGCTGGCAAGGGAATGGGCTGGTAAATAGAGCTGAGTTCGATCGCATAAACCTGCGATCAAATTAAATTGTTTAGGGTGAATTCTGCTGAGGGTGCCATGAAAAAATGTCCGGTATGTAATAGCAGTTCTAACATAGAACAAATACCTTATTGCCGCAAGTGTTGCTGGCCCACAGGCATTGCGGAAGCGATGCCTAAGCATCCAGAACTGTGTCAAGCTATTTTAGATTGGGCTAGTCAGGCTTACAAGGAAAATCTTCAGTTGAAAAACATTCAATTGAAAAATGAAAGTGATTCCTCAGCTTCGGCGATGAATATTGAACTTCAAGATTCTTTAGAGCTGGAAACATTAAAATTGGAGTTAGCCAGTTTAAATGACAGAATCAAGGCTGTAGAAAATAACAACAGTCAGAGACCTGTTCAAACAAATTCAGTGCCTGATATTTCCAAAATAGTTGGAGAAATTCAGGTCATCAAGAAAGCAATTCGTGATACTAATGGTTTTTTAGAACAGCAAGTTTTACAAAATCAGAAATTAGATACTTACAAGCAACAAAGTGAAAAAGTTTTGGCCGAGCATCAGCGGATGTTGCAGGATTTGATCAGGGAACAACAACGGCAAGGTGATGAACTTAAGATGGTTAAATCTTCTCCATCTGCCCGTAATGTTAATCAGTTACTTCCTACTACTCCTATGGTAGAAGATATGACCAGCTCATTGATGATGAGTAGCAATTTGGGTGCCAGAAGTTCTGGCTTAGGGGAAGCTGGCTTAATCAAAGAATATAATGGTAGTCCTCAAGAAGTGCCAAAATCTTTGCGGGATGGCTCTAAAAATGTTTCGATCGCTGATGAAGCCGTAGCCAGAATTCGGGACGGCAATGTATCTAATATTACTTTTAAACTAAACCGCAGTGGCAATTTTTTGATTATTTCCCGAGGGGGCTACTGTTACTTGGTGCCTAATAAACAGCGCCGAATGATTCCTCAAATGTACACCGTAGCTCAGGCTCTATATAAGTGTGATGGATATAGCGAAAACTATCACGATTTTCGTTTGATTAAGCCTGCCTTGGTCACGGAAGAATCCAGTGACTGCTGGAAACTAAGTCAACAAGGCACCTTAGAATTTATCTAAACTATTTTTATGAAAACCAAGCATTTATTTACTCTCTGTGTTTTTTTGGCTTTGACTAGTTCTGAGGTGTTGCTGGCCGAAGTATCTTCGATCGCCGAAGGCACAAGCGAAGTTATCGCACAGAATGGCCTAAGGACTCCAGACAAAAAAACTACTGAGCTAAAAGCTGTTGAAAAGACAACCCCACCCTCAGAAACTCCAGCGATAAGTAGTACTCCTGATGCCGCTCCATCTGTGATACCTGCTGTTAGCAGTGCTGTTAAGGGTGTTAGCAAAACCGATGGTGATAATGCGTCACCATTTCCTTGGATTCTTGGTGGTTTAAGTGGTTTAATACACTTATTAGAAATTGCTGGGCTGGTTTGGGCTTATCTTAAAATTCAGCAACTTACTGAAAAAAACCGTGATAGCAGAAGCCAAATTAAGAGTTTGACAGATAGATTGAGTGCTTCAGAACAGCAACAAAAAATGCAAGCAGATCAGTTGAAGTTGATCGGATCTGAGACTGCCAAGACCCGCAACCTAACATCTAGGATGAACGCGATCGAGCAAGCCTCCCAAAGAAAATCTAATGACATTGGCTATGCTGAACCTGCTGATAATTTACCGAGTTTCGGATTAGAAAAGGCTGCTGTTGCTCCATCGGCCTATCCATTCTTAGATACTTATCGACGCAGCACCGATAGTTTTAAAAATCAATATAGTCCTAAGATTGTTTCTGAGGATGCTAATAACCTGCAAAAACGCTGGTCTGGCGATCATCAAGAAATCATTTTAGGTGAAGATCGATCGGGTAACTATTGGCTATTTAACGAAAATAGCGCGATTTACTTGATCCCTAGTCCAAAGCTAAAAGTTAATGACATGAACATGCGCACTGCTGGCAGCTTGTTTGATTGTAATAACTATACTCCTGGCTACCAGACCATGACCATTATACGTCCGGCGATCGTCTCATCTCAATTAGGGGCTAATGAGCGCTGGAAACTAGAACAAAAAGGAATTCTAGAATTTACCTAAGAATCATGATAGAACCGATCGACTCGGCATTAGAAAAAAACTTTGTAGAAGTGGTAGAAATGATTCAATCTGCCAAGCAAACAGTTATGCAAACAATGAACGCCCAACTGGTAGAGCTGTATTGGCAGGTGGGAGCTTATATTAGCCAAAAGCTCAAGCAGTCTGAATGGGGAGATGCAGTGGTGCCACAGTTGGCAGAATATCTGGATCGGAATCAGCCGGGACTGCGCGGGTTTACGCGGGCTAATCTATTTCGGATGCGGAAGTTTTATGAGACCTACAGCAACGATGAAAAAGTCGCACCACTGGTGCGACAATTACCTTGGACTCATAATTTAATCATACTGAACCAGAGTAAGCGCCCAGAAGAGCGGGAGTTTTACTTGCGTTTGGCAATTCAGGAGAAATGGTCGAAACGAGAGCTGGAACGTCAGTTTAAGGCGGCGTTATTTGAGCGCAGTGTACTGAATCCGGTAAAAGTGACACCACTGGTGACACAATCTCATCCAAATGTACTGGATGTCTTCCGTGATGCTTACGTGTTGGAGTTTCTGGATTTACCAGAGCAGCATACAGAAGCAGATTTACATGGAAGATTACTACGGCAGCTCAAAGATTTTTTGGCTGAACTGGGGCGCGATTTTTGTTTTGTGGGTTCCGAATATCCCTTGCAGGTCGGTGGACGCGATTTCGCCTTGGATTTGCTGTTTTTCCATCGCGGGTTAAATTGTTTGGTGGCAGTAGAATTAAAGGTGGGGTACTTTGAGCCAGAGTATCTGGGCAAACTAAATTTCTACCTAGAAGCATTGGATCGAGATGAACGAAAGCCTCATGAAAAACCGGCAATTGGCGTACTATTATGTGCCACCAAAGATGATGAAGTGGTAGAGTATGCACTGAATCGATCGCTGTCTCCAGCCTTAATCGCAGAATATCAAACGCAGTTGCCAGATAAAGCTTTGTTACAGGCCAAGCTACATGAGTTCTATATGCTTAATTCGTTGGAAAAAAATGAGGATTAATTGGTTAATAACTATGAATAATGCCCATAGATTGCAAGAAATCGAAATATACCTCCATAGCCTAGTGAAATCATTACAGGATGGCAAACTCCCCGTCAACATCCAAAATATTTCCCAAGTTTTTGACACAGCGATCGCCCACACCCCCCGCCTCAGCCTGCCTCCCGAAAAATTCAGCGACGTATACAACGACATCCCCAACATTTTAGATGCCTACGCGATCGTCGTAAACCTCAGCCCCGACAGCTACCGCCAAACCAGCCAGCAAATAGTCTTCGATCGGCACCCTAAGGGCAATTACTGGATCATCCCAATTACCGCCGCTCATCACGCTTGGCTCGTTCCCAACCCCACTCGCCAAATCGACCTCACCCGCCTCAACACTCTCTCTTTCGCCTTCGACTGGCCAGACAGGGAACGCACCACCGACCAAGATACCTTCAAACTCCTCGAACCAGCCATAGTCAGCACCCTACCTACTGCTGCTCCCTCCTGGAAACTCATCAAACGCGGCACTATCAGCACCTTCCTCAACGCCACTGCCCGCGCCCACTATCAAGCCATCCAACCTGTACCCGCTCTCACCGTTGTCGAGATCAACGCCTTGGTCGAGAAAAAATTCCAAGAACGCCTAACTACTTTAGAAAATCAGTTGTTCGATCGACTGGCTGCGCGGTTGCCTGTGGCTAATTCGGTGGAATCGATGGTGGTGGAATCGATAGCTTCGCTTGCGCCTGAGGCGATCGAAGACACTCCACCAACCAACAATTCCTTTGGCGATCTTTGGCGGCAATCGCTCTCAACTATTATGCTGAGTGACGAACCAGACTCTGATACATAGAACCTGACATAAGCTAAAATTACGGAGAGCATGAGGTATAAAATTATGTATCAAAATAATCCTGTCGTACCTGTCAATACATTGCCTACTATGTATGACTTGCCCAGCGAAGATCCGGAGGAAATGGGTTTGCCCGATAAGTTCCATGATTTACAGCCGCATTTATTAAGTGAAACCTGTTTACTGGCTACTGAAAAAAAATTCATCGGGATTGATCTGAATCTTTACTATGATGTTGATCATACCGGCTGGTATAAGCGCCCTGACCGGTTTTTGGTACTCGGTCGATCAGATAGTCCTGCGCAGTCAGAGTTAAGGCTAAGTTACTTGATTTGGCAAGAACAAATAGCGCCTTTTTTAATGGTGGAGTTATTGTCCCCTGGTACTGAATCTGAAGATTTGGGACAGACTTTGCGAGTAGTTGGCAAACCACCAACGAAGTGGCAAGTTTATGAGCAAATTTTACGAATTCCTTACTATGCTGTATTTGATAGGTACTCTAATCAGTTTCGGATGTTTTGTTTACAAGGTACTAGGTATGTAGAACAAATTATTAGTGGCCAAGGATTTTGGTTTGATGATTTGCAGCTCGGTTTGGGCGTATGGACTGGTGTTTATGAGGATGTAGAAGGCCAATGGCTATGTTGGTATGATGCCGCTGGTAATTGGGTTCCCCCCAAGCAAGAACGTATTTTAAAGGCAGAGCAGCGGGCTGACGAGGCAGAAAAAAAGGTTGTTCAAGAGCAGCAACGCGCAGATCAAGAGCGGCAACGTGCAGAGCTACTGGCTGCTAAGTTACGAGAGTTGGGTATTGACCGTTGATGGAATGCCTTAGCATCCAAGCTGGAGGTTAGTTTGACCAATATCATTGAAATACATAACACTGCTGTTTTGCATTTCAATGGTGAATAAATATTGCTGTCCAAGAGGAAATATTGTACAATATGCCACGGAAGCTGAAAAACTATGTCTTTGGGTTTGTCAGAGATTAAGCGGTTTCTCTGACAAAGTATTAACTAATTAGGAGTCCTGGCGTGGTGGATCGATCGGGCATTATCCAGAAGCTAGAAGATAAAGTGGCAGCGGTGCTGCGCGATCATAATTTGAAGGCTGCGGCGGTCGGGACACCAGCAGCCCAATCAGTGATGGCTGAGTATAACCGATTAGTACAGGATGCTAGCTCTTCAACTGGCATTAGATATTTGGCTTTACACAGTGTGGCGGTGAAGCAGGGCTTTTATGTAGATAAGCGGGATCAACAAGAAATGTTGGGTACGGTGGCTCAGGAGATGAGTAATCTGTCGCCAACTGATGTGCTTCAAGAGCTTCAGCGCTTGAAGTCCAATTATCCCGCGATCTATCAGTCAAATGCGGCGGCGGTCGATCGGATGGAGTCGAATGCGGTGGAGTTTATGATGAGGCTACCGATGGATCAGCAAGATAAGGCTGTCGCTGAGGCTAAGAATGTACAGTTGAATATGAGGCCAATCGAGCCAGAAGCAAGAGAAAATCCTGTGGTAGCTTCAGATCCTTTCATTAAACCATCTCAATCCCGGCCAGTAGAATCACCTATATCGAAAAAACAGGCATATGCAGCGCAGCAAACAAAGTTACCCAGGGTTATTTCTAGTGAAGTAGCTAGAAATAGGTTTGATTTTGAACCGAAATATACAAAACTGCATACTAAAATATCTGATGAATCTATTTCAATTCCGTTGAAAAACTTATGGATTGGTGTATTGTTGTAGGGCAACCGCACACATTTCTTAACAAACGCTGTATACTAGGCAATGTCTATGTTTAAAGCACCAAGAACATCTTTGAGATAGTTGTCATCCCAGCCTGCTTTGAGCCTTTTAGTCTTGACCCC
>JAAFHZ010000008.1 GCA_013297675.1 Synechococcales cyanobacterium bin59.metabat.ball.084
AAAGTCATGTTTCAATCCCTGAAAGGGATTCGGGAGCATTGTTACAATGGATGCGACCCAAGGGGAAGAAAAACATCACTGGTTTCAATCCCTGAAAGGGATTCGGGAGCATTGTTACCCTCGATTTGGCGGATTCTCGATTTGGCGGATTATTGGTTTCAATCCCTGAAAGGGATTCGGGAGCATTGTTACGGCAAGAATGATCAACCAACAAATACAATCAATATTCAGGTTTCAATCCCTGAAAGGGATTCGGGAGCATTGTTACCTCGGCAGTTTTGCGGGCTGAGTAAGCCTCGTTATGTTTCAATCCCTGAAAGGGATTCGGGAGCATTGTTACAAAAATCTCAGCTCACGGCAAACCAGCAACAAACCACCCGTTTCAATCCCTGAAAGGGATTCGGGAGCATTGTTACAAGGTGCAGTTGTTCGACAATACATGGCATATGGTACGTTTCAATCCCTGAAAGGGATTCGGGAGCATTGTTACGCGATACCTGGTATCGACCATTGAGCAAGAGATCAGTTTCAATCCCTGAAAGGGATTCGGGAGCATTGTTACGAGCTTGGGTGATCACCTTGGCCTATTTGTTGGCTATGGATCAGTTTCAATCCCTGAAAGGGATTCGGGAGCATTGTTACGTCAAATATTGCTTTCTGCTGAGAGGTACTTCTAGTTTCAATCCCTGAAAGGGATTCGGGAGCATTGTTACTAACCAAGCTTTGCAGCTCTAACAGTTAGTATCCCCTGAGGCTGGTTTCAATCCCTGAAAGGGATTCGGGAGCATTGTTACATCATTTGATATTCCAGTGCCCCCATTAACTCTAGTTTCAATCCCTGAAAGGGATTCGGGAGCATTGTTACTTTATAATAAATCAAGATATTGATACTTTATCTAGGTTTCAATCCCTGAAAGGGATTCGGGAGCATTGTTACTTCAATCTCTTTGCCCATGAGTCGCAGAATCACCCGTTTCAATCCCTGAAAGGGATTCGGGAGCATTGTTACCAGTGCTGACCTAATTGCTGACTTATCCATTCCGATAAGTTTCAATCCCTGAAAGGGATTCGGGAGCATTGTTACCCCAGCCTCTTGGAGGCATTGATATATGTTGTTTTCAAGGTGCGTTTGCGCGGCTGAGCCAACAGAATCAAATATATCATAAAAAGTCCCCTTTGGCTAACAGAGCAAAAAGTCCAAAAACCTTTCTCCTCAACAGTTCTAAGACTTGCGCGGCTCAATGTTTGACCCGAAAAACCTCAAACCGTTGTCAGTCATATCATCCAACCGATATTTCTCCAGTCACTTTTCTAACACCCACCCACCCGCGCAAAAACAAAAATTCTGGCCACCTTAATACTCTTGACACCTATCCCCAAACCTAAGCAACTGACCAACACGATTGTTACACATTTTCGATCGAGCATAAAATTTGCTCTGAACAATGCTAAGTAGAAAAGCTAGCAACCTCGATCGAGGTTGTAACTGCCCGTGTTTTGCGCTCGTACTTGATACGATCAATTTCTCTAAGAGTCTGTGATGTTAAGTAACTTGCATCGCAGCTTGGGCAGCTAACAACCGGTACATTCTCGATTACAAGTAACTCTTTTCCCCTCCCATATGTTCGAGGTGCATAGCGAGTTCTGGCTTGAGCAAAGCCACAAACGTCACAAACAGTAATTCCTTCAGTTTCAGAGCGCATAGACTGTGATGATTATTACTTTGCCAGACAAACCTATCTTAACAATTACTTCGACAAAATTGCCATCGGTAGAATATCCTCGAATCCGATATTTTCTTTCTGCTGTAGCTTTATCCTTTTGCTGCTCAATAATTTCACCCGTCAAGATAGCCTGCTCAACATCAGATATCGTCAAGTTGTCATCATCCATCTCTTCATCAGCATGAATAGTCATCACATACTGTTGCTGAACAATTTTTTCTTGGATATTTGCGAGAGCAGATGCAGACATGGTTATGGATGATGTTGAAAAAATATAATGGATTATCATCGTAACCTACCAGCTAGGATAATAATAGAAGCCAATCCATAACATTAAGTATCGTTAAATAGTGCCCAGCTTAGTTTACAAAACTAGCCCCTGACCCTCACAATGAGAGCCGTTTGGCAAACCCAGACCCCCATCTGGTACTCTGGAGATCGCACAAGTTGGCATCCCAGATCCAACGCCCATATATAAATTTTTATTAAAAAACTTTCGGCATAGCATTGGAGCAAATATGAACATCACCGCGATCGGTTTGAGCCACAAAACAGCCCCCGTAGAAGTTCGGGAAAAACTCAGCATCCCCGAACCCCAAATCGAAGCCGCCATCAAAACCCTCCAAAGCTACCCCCACATCGAAGAAGTCGCCATCCTCAGCACCTGCAACCGCCTCGAAATTTATCTCGTTTCCAAAGATGCCGAGATGGGCATCCGGGAAGTCAGCCAATTCTTGACCGAATATGGCCAACTCTCGATCGAAGACCTCCGCCATCACCTCTTTATGCTCCTCCACGACGACGCAGTTATGCACCTCATGCGCGTGGCCGCCGGACTAGACAGCCTTGTTCTGGGCGAAGGCCAAATCCTCTCCCAAGTCAAAAATACCCACAAACTCGGCCAACAATACGGCGGCATCGGCTCCATCCTGCATAAACTCTTCCGCCAAGCTCTCACCGCCGGTAAGCGCGTCCGCACCGAAACCAGCATCGGCACTGGCGCAGTTTCGATCAGCTCTGCTGCCGTCGAACTAGCCCAAATGAAAGTAGCCAGCTTGGCCGATCAATCGATCGCCATCGTGGGAGCCGGGAAAATGTCTCGGCTGCTGGTACAGCATTTAATCTCCAAAGGTGCGCAAGATGTCACGGTGTTAAACCGATCGGCCAAACGCGCCGAAGACTTGCGCAAAATGTTTCCCGAAATTGAACTAAAGCTAGAACCCTTGGCCGAAATGCTGCCAGTGATTGCCAAGTCTTCGATCGTCTTTACCAGCACCGCCTCCAATGACCCCTTATTAGACAAACACAACCTAGGTGGAGTATTGGCGGCGGAAAGCTCCCTGATGATCTTTGATATTTCGGTGCCCCGCAACGTTCACTCCAACGCTAATGATCTGAACAATGTTCAAGCCTTCAACGTTGATGATCTGAAAGCTGTCGTGGCACAAAACCAAGAAGGCCGTAGGCAAATGGCGATCGAAGCCGAAGCCCTATTAGACGAAGAACTTGCGAACTTCACCGAATGGTGGCGCTCTTTAGAAACAGTGCCTACCATGAACAGTCTGCGAGACAAAATGGAAAACATTCGGGTGCAAGAACTCGAAAAAGCCTTATCTCGCTTAGGTGCTGAGTTTGCGGGTAGAAACCAAGAAGTAATCGAAACACTCACCAAAGGCATTATTAATAAAATTCTCTATGACCCCATGGTGCAGCTACGTGCTCAGCAAGATATTGAGACTCGTCAACAGGCCATGTTAGCTCTGCGAACTTTGTTTAATCTTGATGGGGCTGTGACTAATACTCAAAGCTAGTTTCTGCCAGCTTAACGTTTTGCTTGTCACAAAGATGATGAGTGATTACAATAGTAATTACTCACCATCTTTAAATAACATGCAAGTTAAACTACGAAAAGTGGGGAATTCGATCGGCACTAGCTTCCCGAAAGAAGTCCTCGATCGATTAGGGCTAGTAGAAGGAGACTCAATGAATTTAGTAATCACAGATGATGGCATCAAATTAGTAATTCATGATCCTAACTTTGATCAGGTAATGCAAGCCTATAGAGAAGGGGCATCACAATATCGCAATGCCATGCGAGAACTGGCGGATGCCTGAAATAATCTCTATTCAGGTTCTGGAGTTAAAACTAGACCGCGATACACTTTCTCGATCAGAAAGCTCAAATTAATGCTTTTTAGCTCTACAATGTCTCCTGCTTGATAATTGATAATTACCCAGTCACCAGCATCATTTTTGTGATACAAATCCATTTCAATTTTGACAGAGCTGACTAATAAGTAATCTTGTAAAACTGGGTTGTTTCGGTACAGCCTAAACTTACCACCTCGGTCATAAGACTCTGTGCTATCTGACAAAACCTCCACGATTAAGCATGGATAGGTAATGTACTTAGTGGTAGTTTTATCTCGCTCATCACAGGTTACGCTGACATCTGGATATGTATAATTGTCGGTCGCAACAATATTAACTTTTAGATCGGAGTTACCAGTTTCACAGCCACTACCCTCTAGGTGATTGGAGAGCAAGGTAATAAATCTCACAGAAATTAAGCTGTGGTTTTTGCTGCCACCGCTCATAGCATAAACTTCGCCATCAATATATTCATATTTTTCTAGCTGTTTCTCTTCCCAAGCAAAGTATTCTTCGGGAGTGAATCGGGGAAAGTTTTCTTTTACCGCAATCATGGTTTTATGTCTTGGTTGATTATTATTAGGGGAAGGCGGATTGGATTCACAATTTTCTCTGCCATTAGCCAAATGATTTATTCAGATTCTGGAGTTAAAACTAGGCCACGATACACTTGCTCGATCGAAAAGCTCAGATCAATGCTTTTTAGTTCGACAGTATCTCCTGCTTGATAATTAATAATCACCCAGTCACCAGCATCATTTTTGTGATACAAATCCATTTCAATTCTGGCAGAGCTAACCAATAGATAATCTTGTAAAATCGGGTTGTTTCGGTACAGTCTAAACTTACCACCTCGGTCATAAGACTCTGTGCTATCTGATAAGACCTCCACGATTAAGCAGGGGTAGGTAATATACTTTGTAGTAGCTTTATCTCGATCGTCACAGGTTACGCTAGCATCTGGGTAAGTGTAGTTAGTAGTAGCAAAAATGTTGACCTTAATATCAGAGTTGCCAGTTATGCAGTTGCTATTATCTAAATGGTTGTCAAACATGGCAGTCAACTTGATCGCTATTCGACCATGATTGATGCTGCCACCGCTCATGGCATAAACTTCGCCGTCAATATATTCGTATTTCTCTAGCTGTTTCTCTTCCCAAGCAAAGTATTCTTCGGGAGTGAACCGGGGAAAGTTTTCTTTTACAGCAATCATGGTTGTTCAGATCCTGTGGATTATTTTAAGGTGGAGAAAATCCAACTTATAGCAATGAGTTGGGATTTGGCCCAACTCTTTTTACTATTTTCCCACCCCTTTTTTGAGTTTTTATGAGAAGGTTACAATGCTGACCCAATCTTGATAGCTATCATGCTTACCTTGGGTAATTGCTGTCATGGCATCTTTAATTTTGGTAGTGATTTCACCGGGAGCATGGGGAATCTGGTAATTTTCTACCCGACTCACCATCGATACCTTTGCTGCCGTGCCGCAGAGAAATACCTCATCAGCAATAAACAGCTCCGATTTATCGATCGGTCTTTCAATTACCTCAATACCCAAATTTCTGGCCACCGTAATAATGCTATCGCGGGTAATGCCCTCTAAAATATCCTGATCAGCTCCAGGAGTATAGAGCTTGCCGTTGCGCACCATGAAAATATTCATGCCGGTAGCTTCCGAAATCTTGCCTTGAGAGTTCAGCAAAATTGCCTCATCAAACCCCGAGTTATAGGCTTCGGTCTTAGCTAGCGAAGATGTGATGTAAGCACCGCTAATTTTGCCTCGCAGTGGCAAGCTGATATCTTCTTGACGATGCCAAGAACTCATCCGGCAGCTCACGCCTTCTGGCTTGCTGAGATATTCACCTAAGTACAAGCCATAGATAAAAAAGTTCTGCTCAATATCGTGTAAACGGGGCGCAATCCCCAAACCTGAAGAATAGACAAAAGGCCGCAGATAAAACGGCTTGGTGGGTTTATTTTGTTTAATAAACTCAATCATGGCGCTTTCAATTTTATCTGGGGGCAAATCATAGTGCATGAAGCGGGCACTGTGACTCAAGCGCTGACAATGCCGATCGAGTCGAAACAGCAAAGCTCGATCGGGCTGGGCTTCGTCTACCCAACCACGTAAACCGCCGAAAGCACCAGTTCCATAATGTAGAGCATGGGTGGCGATCGAAATATTAGCTTCGCGGAAAGGCACAAACTTGCCTTCAAAGTAGGCGATCGGGAGAAACTCTTCCATAGCAGAATCCTGTAGCATGGTGGCCAGAAGTCAGATTCTACCAAAAAAATGGCTCAAGAACCGACCTTGTTATCCATCATTGGGTGGAGATCTGGGAATCTCTGCACTGGTCATGAAAATGAAGAGTTAAGTTAAATTACTCAGGTGGTTTGCCAAAAGCTCAGGGCATCATGTATGAATGAATAGATCGTTGAAACGATAAGAAGAATGTTTTTCGCTCCGGCTTCATAAACGCCAATTAAAAAATCTGGTTCTGTCAATATTATGCGCTTTCTCTTTCTACACAATAATTTCCCGGCTCAATATCGGCACATTATTCAAGCATTGGCTAAAGATCCGGCTAACCAAGTTTTTTTTGTAACTAAGGCTGCCGAACCCCAACTGCCGGGAGTAACTAAGCTGATCTACAAGCCCAGCCGTGATCCGCATAATAATACTCACCATTATTTGTTGCCGCTAGAAAACTCGGTGCTGCATGGTCAGGCGGTGTTTGTTTTGATGGAAAAGCTCAAGAAGCAGGGCTTTGTGCCCGATGTGATGTGTGGCCATTCCGGCTGGGGTCCGACGCTATTTTTGAAAGATGCTTTTCCTCAAACGCCTTTGATGTGCTATTTCGAGTGGTTTTACAACATGTATGGCAGCGATATGGACTTTGAAAAAAATGGTGTCCATAATATCGATGACATGGCACGAATTCGGATTAAGAATGCTTCGATTTTGGTGGAGCTGTATTCTTGCGATCGAGGGCTTTCTCCTACTAATTGGCAAAAATCTCAGTTTCCCAAAGAATTCCACGATAAAATTTCGGTGATGCACGACGGCGTAGACACCGATTATTTTGTGCCAGATCCAGGAGCTAAGCTAGTAATTCCCAATCTGGATCTGAGCGGGGTAGATGAAATTGTGACCTATGTGGCCAGAGGTATGGAGCCGTACCGGGGCTTTCCGCAGTTTATGGAGTCGCTGGTGTACCTGCAAGAAAAACGCCCTAACTGTCATGCGGTAATTGTGGGTTCGGAGCGGGTTTGCTATGGGCGGGCGCTGCCTAATAATCAAACCTTTAAGCAGTTGATGTTAAGTAAGCTGCCTAATCTAGATTTATCTCGCATTCATTTTACTGGTTCGCTGCCTTACAACCATTATTTGAAGGTGATTCAGGCTTCTTCGGTACATGTTTATCTCACTTATCCTTTTGTGCTTTCTTGGTCGGCGATCGAGTCGATGTCTACGGGCTGTTTGGTGTTGGGTTCAGATACTCAGCCTGTCCATGAGGTGATTACTGATGGTGAAAATGGTTTGTTGGTAGATTTCTTTGATCCTCGGGCGGTGGCTGACCGCATTAGTGAGGTTTTAGATCATCCTACGCGGATGGCGGAGTTGCGGGTAAAGGCGCGGCAGACGGTGCTCGATCGGTATGCTTTGAAAGATTTGTTGCCTAAGCAATTGGAGATGATTAAGGGGCTGGCTTAGTTGGTGGTCGATCGCTCTGCTTTAAAGGTTTTTTTGCCCGCAGCAGTTCCCTTGGCAAAAAGACTCTGAAAAATGTTATCAGGGAAATCTTGGATTCCGAATAAGAATATTGGGTGCCTAAGGCTAAGGACTTTCGGAATGATATTTATTCACATAGTCTTCCACCTGTCGTCGGTAAGCCAACAGATTACTCTCTGCCCACTCCCGATCGTCACTATTCACATAAATATGCACAAAAGGCTCCCCCGCATCCGGCAAAATCAACACCCAATTATCATTATGAGAACTATAAATTTTCACCCCATCCTCAGTATCTAACTTCTCGCTTTGATGCATCTCTAACATGTGCCGCATCAAGCCACCTTTGACACCCCAAGGACAACGCACACTATGTAGTAAATGAAAAACTCGCGGCAACTGCTGACGAATTTTACTCAAAGGGCGATTTTCCCGAGCCAGCATTTCAATCAGCTTCGCCACGCAAAACATCGCATCAAAACCAGCGTGCAACTCCGGAAAAATAAAGCCCATATCACCACTACCACCCAACACGACATGGGGTAACTTTTGGCAAGCCTCCATCAAATCTGTAGGATTAGACTTAGTGCGCTTAATTCCGCCACCATGACGACGCACCAGCTCATCCACCGCACTACTCGCCTGCACCGGCACCACGATCGTCCCTCCTGGATGAGCCTTCAGCGACAAATGCACCATCAAGGCCGTCATCATTTCATCGCGAATGATATAGCCAGACTCGTCCACTAAAGTTAGTTGCTCACCATGAGCTGAAACCTGTACCCCAAAAGTAGCCATCACTGCTTCTACCACCCGGCCAAGCTGGTTGAGCAACGCTTCTCGCTCGGTACTGTTGGGAGCAGTCTGGCTCAGGCTAGCATTTAACACCACTGCATCCACACCAAACTTGGAGAGTAGTAGGGGCAGCACGGCTCCCGAAACCGCATAGGCGTAGTCAATAACTACCCGCCCCGTACCTCGAATAGAATGTAGGTTTAGATGGCGCTGGAAAGCACTGTTATACAGCTCAATTCCTTGAATATGACTAATTTTACCGATTTCTGAAATACTCGATCGACGTAAATCTTCTTTAAAATAAGCCGACTCGATCTTTTTCTCTTGGGCTTTGGAGATATTAATTCCCCGATCGTCGAAGAACTCAATTAACAAGTATCCCGGTCGATCGGGGTGCAAACGAATATGTAAACCTCCAGATACCGAGAGCGTGGGAATAATCAGTCGTGATACCGGAATCGCCGTCGCGTCCAGATCCTGGACATTAATTCCCACCGACATCAACCCAGCTTCCAGCGATCGGGCTACCATCCGCGAAATACTCCGCTGGTCGCGAGAAACCGTCACCTGCATCCCGATTTTGAGCGTAGAACCATAGGCTGCTCCTAGTTTGACCGCAAACTCTGGAGTGATATCAATATTTGCTAAACCCTGTACCCCCCGCTGAGAGAACAGATTGCGCCGCGCCACATCGCCCCAAATTAAGTTCAGAGTGACAGTGGCCAGCGGCTCAATTTCTTTATTTGGCCAAACCCGCACATTGCTATTGATCTGTGATTCTTCACCCACCCGTGACATGGAGCCAACTACTGCGCCTTCTAGCAACTGCGCCCGCTGCCCCACTCTTACGCCCCGCCCTACTACACAGCCGCGCAACTGGGCTTCTTCGCCAATCACCGCTCCATTCCAAATCAACGGGCGCTTCAAATTGGCATCGGCACCGATCGTCACGTTATGGCCAATTACCGTACCAGCCGTAATATTTACCCTGGCTCCAATCCGACAGTTATTGCCAATCACTGCGGGACTGGCAATAGTTGCGGTGGGGTCAATAGTAGTATCGTGACCCACCCAAATCCCTGGTTTGATCTGCGTTGAAACTGGCAAAATGTTGGGAAGTCGATCGAGCGCATCATACTGCACCTGGCGATAGGTATCTAGTTGACCCACATCACACCAGTATCCATAGGCTACATAGCCGTAAATAGCGGCCTTTTGGGCTAGCAATAATGGCAGCAAATCTTGAGCTACATCAAACTCTCGATCGGCTGGAATATGTTGCAGCACCTCCGGTTCAAAGATATAGATGCCAGTATTCACCGTGTCCGAGAAAATTTCTCCCGCTGTGGGTTTTTCTAAAAATTTCTGTACTTTGCCATCTTGATCGGCAATAACCACCCCAAAATCTGCCGGGTTAGGCACCGAAGTTAGCACCATGGTTACTTGGGCTTTTTTGGCACGGTGAAAGGCGATCGCCGCACTCAAATCAAAATCGGTAATGCTATCGCCGCTGATCACCAAAAAAGTCCGGTCTAACAATTCCCCCACATATTTGATAGAACCAGCCGTTCCCAGAGCCTGTTCTTCTTCGATCGAGTAGTGAATTGACACGTCCCAGTCTTGACCATCCTGGAAGTATTGCTGGATGGCTTCGGGCTGGTAATGCAGGGTAATAATGATTTCTTCGATGCCGTGCTGTTTGAGCAAACCAACAATATGTTCGGCGATCGGGCGATTCAGCACCGGCACCATAGGTTTGGGCAATTCGCAGGTGAGCGGGCGCAAGCGCGTTCCTGATCCGCCTGCCATTAGTACTGCGCGTAATTCCATAAATCCTGTAGGTTAGATGCTGTCTCTATGCTCGGGCTTAATTTTAACGGATGGGGTGTTGCTTCATATATCTTAAATTATCGCCCCAAATCTCAGCAGCTATAATTAAGTCATCGGTTCTCTAGATGTATTGCCATTGAGATTATATCTGGCAATGGTTCAGAAGAGCGAGACGCTAATGTGCCGAATAGATTATCCAAGAATTGTAGATTCTCCCAAACCTAGTTGTACTTGCCACAGACTGGCATAGATTGTGTCGATCGCCAGCAATTCTTCATTATTACCACTTTCTACTACTCTTCCTCGATCCATCACGTAAATACAGTGAGCGTGACGGATGGTAGAAAGACGATGAGCGATAAAAATCGTAGTTCTATTACTGGTAATGTTTAAATTTGAAATTGCTCATAAAATTAGGAGGTGAGCTTATCACATGATAGAAATGCTATGATTAGATCTGTTGCTATTTCATGAAATCTTGCGGTTAGCATGAGAATAATCGCCAAAAGAACCCTACGGGAATTTTGGGAATGTCTTGAGTACGGAGATGCTCAAGTCCCATTAGAGGCTTGGTATCGAGAGGTCGCAAATTCAAGCTGGCAAGATCCGATGGCGATTAAGGCTCAGTATCGAACCGCTAGCATTCTTAAAGAAGGTCGGGCTGTTTTTAATATTGCAGGCAATAAGTACCGCTTAATTGTTTGGATTAACTACCCAACTCAAACTGTTTTCATTAAATTTATTGGCACCCATAAACAATACGACAAAATAGATGCGGATACAATATGATTAGCACCACCATTAAGCCTATTCGGACTGAACAAGATTATGATGCTGCCTTACTAAAAATTGAATCACTGATGATGGCTGAGGCTGATTCTCCAGAAGCTGATGAGTTGGAGGTGTTGGCGATTTTAGTGGAGCTTTACGAGGAGAAACATCATCCCATTGGTTGGCCAGGGGCGATCGGGGCAATCCGTTTTCGGATGGATCAAGCGGGTTTATCAGAGCAAGATCTGATTCCATTTTTGGGTAGTGAGGCTAATGTAAAGCAAGTGTTAGCGGGTGAATTGGCTTTAACGGTGCCCATGATGCAGGCGCTTCATGAACACTTAGGAATCCCGGCTGATGTTTTGCTGAAATAGCCGAAAGATATGTACTAAAGCTCGCACAGCCAAGATCGCCGACTCAACCACGAATTGTAGAGTCTCCCAAGCCCAACTGTACCTGCCACAGACTGGCATAGATCTTGTTGATAGCCAGCAATTCTTCATGAGTACCACTTTCTACGACTCTTCCTCGATCCATCACGTAAATACAATGAGCATGACGGATGGTAGAAAGACGATGCGCGATCGAAATTGTAGTTCTATTTTTGGTAATAGTTGCCAAAGATCTTTGAATGGCTGCTTCAGTTTCGTTATCCACCGCCGAAGTAGCTTCATCTAACACCAAAATTGGCGGATCTTTCAGAACAGCGCGGGCGATCGAAATTCGCTGGCGCTGTCCACCCGAAAGCTTTTGGCCTCGTTCGCCAACAATAGTGTCATAGCCTTGGGGCAAAGCTTGGATAAACTCATGGGCTTCGGCAACTTTGGCCGCCGCTTGAATTTTCTCGAAATTAGCATTGGGCATTCCGTAAGCAATGTTTTCTCGGACAGTGCCATAAAACAAAAATACATCCTGACTCACCAAACCAATATTCCGGCGCAAATCGGAAGTATGAAATTCTCTGATATCAGTGCCATCGATCGAAATAACACCTGCTTGAATTTCATATAGCCGCAGCAATAACTTAGAAATAGTACTTTTCCCCGAACCAGTAGCGCCCACAATCCCAATAGTTTGACCAGTAGGGACAGTCAAAGACAAGTTTTCAAACAGCGGCGGGTTGCCCGCATAGGCAAAGCCCACCTGCCGAAAAGCCACATCACCTTGAACTCGATCGATCGACTTAGTGCCAGTGTTATCAATCGGCTTGGGCGTATTCAATAAATCCATCACCCGCCGGGTAGAAGCCATCGATCTTTGGTACAAATCCAAAGTCTCACCCAATCTAGTCAAAGGCCACAGCAACCGCTGAGTCATAAACACCAAACCGCTGTAGATGGCCACCGATAAATTGCCATTAACCACCTCAAAGCCTCCATACAACAGCGTGGCCGAAAAGCCCGCCAATACCAAAATCCGAATTAAGGGGACAAAGGCTGCGCTAAGAGCGATTGCTCTACGGTTGCTCTGACGATAAGCCTCACTGCTGTCACTGACCTGCTGTTGCTCGTAGGCTTCGGTAGTGAAGCTTTTAATAGTAGTAATGCCGCCTAGGTTGTTAGAAAGGCGATCATTCAACAAGCCCGCTCGATCGCGCACCTCAGCATAGTAGGGAGCCAGCTTGCCCTGAAACCACACCGAGCCAACAATAATCGGCAAAATCGGCAGCATGGCAAACAGGGCAATTTTGGGAGTCAACAAAAAGAAAGCACCGCCAATTGCCAAAACCGAAACAATGAGCTGAATCAACTCATTGGCTCCGCCGTTTAAAAAACGCTCTAGCTGATTAATATCATCATTGAGAATCGACATCAGGTTGCCGGTATTGCTGTTCTCAAAAAAAGCCAGATCCATTTCCTGTAAATGCCCATAGGCTGCCAGCCGCATCTCATGCTGAATATTTTGCGCCAGGCCCCGCCACAGCCGGGTAGCAATATATTGCGAAACCGATTCTGCCACCCAAATAGCGATCGTCACCCCGGTTAATACCAGCAACTGCTGAGTAATGTCTACAAAGCCCAGCTTAGCTAAAAAAGACTGCTGCTTCTGCACCACCACATCCACGGCAGCGGCAATCAGCACCTCTGGGGCAATATCAAAAATCTTGTTGGCGATCGAGGCCACAATGGCCTGGTTGGTAGCCGATCGATAGTTTGCACCGTAGGCGATCACTTGCCGCAGGGGTGCAATCGAGGTAGAGCGAGGAGAATCAGCCATAGGGGTTAGGAAATATCGAAAGGAAGTGCTAATATAATTAATCGCACAATTCGCCAAAATCTAGAAGGATTCATGTCTTTAACGCAAGAGCGTAAGCAAGAAATTATGTCGGAGCATCAGCGTCATGCCACCGACACTGGTTCTGCTGACTTACAAGTGGCTATGCTGACTGATCGGGTCAACCAATTGACTGTTCATCTCAAGACTAACAAAAGTGATCATGCCTCTCGGCGTGGTCTATTGCTCATGATCAGCAAGCGCAAGCGTCTGTTGGCCTATATCAAAAGAGAAGATCAATCTCGCTACGAAGCACTCATTGCTAAACTCGGTATCCGGGGTTAGTTTGAGTAGGATATTTCACGCTGGCCTCATCAGTTAGCAGTGGAGAATGGAGTTCGCTCCAAGTTTGTCGAACTCCCTGCTTTTAACCCCCTACCTTGGGGGCAATTTTTTGTTAGGCTAAAAGAATATTTTTTTCGAGCTTTTCTCATGACTGAAGAACCGCGCAAGCCTTTGCCATTTGAGCCAGACACTGCCAAGAAGCCCAAGGTAGCCAAACCGGCGGCCAAAAAGCGTCCGCCGGTAGTCATGAATAAGCCAGAGCGTCCTAGATCTAATGCTGATAATCGTATTCCAGAAGCGGTGAGCAAGCGGATGATTACTCGATCGGTAGTCTGCTGTGGTATCCCAACTTTGGCCGGAATCGGCATATTCATCGGGGCTTATTTTTTGGCGCTGAATGGCATGAGACTGCCGAACGTAGTAGTATTGTTAGTCAGCATGGGCTGCTTGGGTTTAGGAGTAATGGGTTTAACCTATGGCATTTTGTCGGCTTCTTGGGAAGATACCGATGGGAGCTGGTTGGGTTTAGATGAGTTTAAAGTTAACTTTGATCGCATGAAAGCGGGCTATAAAGCTAACAAAGAACTCCGAAAAGATATGGATTTCGACTAAATTTTACTATCTATTTTAATTTTCATTAAATTCAAAACCAATCTATTATTTCAATCTCGATCGAGTAATTTGCTGAGTTTTAGCATCGATCATCCAACGTAGCAAAGTCGCTGGTTGGCCAAGATAGTCAGTGGGTAAACCGATTGCTTTTCGTGGTGCCGTAGTCGCCAAAATAATCGCCTGCTCTAAATCACAAGCACCCCAGCTCACCAAATTATCCACTCCTGTCAACAAAGGTAAAGTAGTTCCGGCTAGAGTCCCATCAGGCAAACGGGCTGTCCCGGAACTAATTTCGATTTTGCGGCTATCCCAAGGATACAAGCCATCTGGTAAGCCCAAAGGAGCCAGAGCATCGCTGACCAAAAAGGCATGATCGCTAAACTTAGCCGCTCGTAAAAACACTTTAAGCATCGTAGGGTGCACATGCTGACCATCGGCGATAAAACCCGCTTGCACGCCGTGATAGGTCAAAGCCCCAGCCAAGAGACCGGGCTGGCGATGGTGAAGGCTGGGCATGGCGTTAAAGGCATGAGTGACCATGGTGGCTCCTTCATCGAAGGCTCGCTCGGCAATCGCCAGATTAGATAAAGAGTGACCCAAGCTGACCACCACTCCTTGACGACGTAAGAAAGGCACCACCAGACCAGTGGGATCTAGTTCGGGGGCAAGGGTCATGATTTTGACGATCGAGCCATAGTCGCCAATGACCTTTTTGACATTATCTAGAGTCAGGGGCAACAGATACTCTTCTGGGTGAGCGCCGCGTTTTTCGGGGTTTAAACAAGGGCCTTCCAGATGCGCTCCTAACACCTGGGCAGTACCAGCGGTCTGCTGCGCCATAAATTCGCTGATGACCTGGAGTGATCGCTGAAAATTCTCGATCGAAGTTGTCACCAAGGTTGGCATAAAGCCATCTACGCCCTGTTTCCATAGCCAATCACAAATTTCTCGCAGCTTTTGATGGTCGCCGCGATGTAAATCGGGAAAAGCCAAGCCCAAGGCACCGTTAATTTGTAAATCTATGCCGCCCAACGAGCACCAATCGCCTGCTACATCAGTCACCGGGCAATCTGCGGAGTTGCTAGCAATCACTGGGGAGATCGCCTGGATTTTGCCATTGCTGACTAAGATTTGCTGAGTGCTGTTGTAACCAGGTACTCGGGCATTAATAATTTTGGCAGTGGTGGTCATGTTGCTACCTGGGCGACTACTCCAGACTATAGCCTGTTGTTGGGGTCGATCGCCAACGGTTACAGTAGACTAGTGCTAAATGGCTCGACGCATCAACTACCAAATTGGTGTTTTATGTGGATTCAATCAATATATCTTAGTGATCCTAAATCGAGCTAAAATGTCAAGCTCAGCCCAGGAAATATATGCAGTTCATCGATCGAGCAGAAGTAGAAATAGCCGCCGGTAATGGTGGCGACGGAATGGTATCATTTCGCCGTGAAAAATTTGTGCCCGCTGGTGGCCCCTCTGGCGGCAATGGCGGTCACGGTGGCTCGGTGTTTTTTCGGGCAGTAGAAGATTTGCAAACCCTGCTAGATTTTAAGTATCGGCGGCGGTTTAAGGCTGCCGATGGCAAAAAAGGCGGTATTAAGAGCTGCACAGGGGAATCTGGTAAAGATCTGATCATTGACGTGCCTTGTGGCACGGTTTTGTATGACCTAGAAACCGAAGAAATGTTGGTAGATCTGACCGAAAAGGGCGCACAGTACTGCGTAGCCCGAGGCGGCAAGGGCGGTTTAGGAAATGAGTGTTTTTTGACCAACAGTAACCGCGCACCAGAACGAGCGATGCCCGGAAAGCCGGGAGTAATTCGATCGATCGCCCTAGAACTAAAGCTGTTGGCGGAGGTAGGGCTGATTGGAATGCCCAACGCCGGGAAGTCTACGTTGATTTCGGCAGTGTCTTCGGCCAGACCCAAGGTGGCCGATTATCCGTTTACTACTTTGGTACCCAATTTAGGGGTGGTGCGCAAGCCCAGCGGTGATGGTACTTTGTTTGCAGATATTCCGGGTTTGATTGAGGGTGCGGCAGAAGGTGCCGGTTTGGGTCATGAGTTTCTGCGGCATATCGAAAGAACCAAGGTACTGGTGCATTTGGTAGATGCTACCGGGGAAGACCCGATCGGAGCCTATTTGACTATTCGTAGTGAGCTGATGGCCTACGATGAATCTTTGGGTACCAAACCACAGATTTTGGTAATTAATAAGGCTGATGCAATGGATGACGAAGATTTGGAGCTGCTGCGGGAGGAGTTGGCAATTACGGCGGCTCAGGAAGTCATGTTGATTTCGGCGGCAACGCGGTTAAATCTGGATTTGTTGCTGGGTTTGGTGTGGGCGCAGTTAGATGAAATTGCTAGTCAAGATGAGCCTTGGGAAGTTGCACCTTATAAGCTACGCCGACGGGCGGAGCGGAAGGCGGTAGTAGATGAAGAAGATCAAGAACCTGAGTTTATTTACGAACGCAGTTGAGATGTAGGAATACTATCCAAACAACAACGTTCGATCCAGTAATTTTTGCCCGATCGACCTAAAATCGCCAAATGCCATTATCTCATTCATCACTTCAGGCACTGCAAGCTGGTCGTTGGTTTAAGCTGATCTGTGGTGCTAGCTTTCAAGACCTACCGGCTATCCGTCATTTAGCGATCGCCTACAGTCTAGCCGGTGCCGACTGTATAGATGTAGCCGCTGAACCAGCCGTAGTAGCCGCAGCTAAATCTGGCATCGCTGCCGCTAAATCTTGGCTAGATGCCGCAGTGCAGCGCGGATACCAACCAACTCAACCATGGCTGATGGTCAGCGTCAACGATGGTGAAGATCCGCATTTTCGGAAAGCTGTCTTTGACCCGACTATTTGCCCTGCCAATTGTCCTCGCCCCTGTGTAACTATCTGTCCGGCAGATGCCATTGCTTTTACGGAAGAAAAACAGGGGGTGATAGTCGATCGATGCTATGGCTGTGGTCGCTGCTTACCAATTTGTCCGATACAAATTATTAAAGAACAGAAGCATATCTCGACTCCCGCTGCTGTGCGGGATTTATTGCAAACTGGCGAGGTGCAGGCGATCGAGATTCATACTCAGCCAGAAAGAGGCCAAGAATTCCTCAGACTCTGGCAAGAGCTATCGGGATCTTTAAATCAGCTCCAGCTAATTTCGATTAGTGCACCTGTAGGATCAGAGAAAGGGTTAGATGGAGGACTTGACCATCTGCGATCGATCTCACAACTATTAACTAGCCTGACACCGACACCATTAATTATCTGGCAAACAGACGGTAGACCGATGAGCGGTGATATTGGCATGGGCACAACTCATGCCACGATCGCTCTAGGTCGGCAGGTAGCCGCAGCCAAGTTGCCGGGATACGTCCAGCTAGCTGGCGGCACTAATCATTACACGGTGAATAAGCTGCGCGAAGTAAAGCTCTTAAAATCTGCTGGCCAAGAAATATTTGTCTCGGGGATTGCCTACGGCAGCTATGCCAGGGTGATGCTGGCTCCTTTGTTTGAGCAAATTTCAGGCAGCGACAAACTCGAAGATCATCCAGATGTTTTATGGGCGGCGGTCGATCGGGCTGCTGCCTTAATCCAACAAATCAAAAGCTAACCCGCCAGCTCAGCCAAACTGTCTTTATTCATGCAGAATAAAGCGAAAGGTGGATCAATATAATTCACTATTTTTCGGAACTATCCTCAGATTTTGCTGTTGACACACTTCTAGATGTCAGAGTTGCTTCAATGTGCAGGGAATCTTTATTTACCCGCGTAATTGCCCAGCGCAAAGGCTCTCCCCAGGTTTGCAGGAGAGCTTCGATCGCCGCTGGCGTAACCTGTCCATGGGGCAACTGACTGCGGGGCAGGTCGATTTCTACAAACCTAGTCTGCATGAGGTAGTTTGGCCTCTAAGTTTTTTGATAACGGCCAAACTGTAACTCGTACAGTTCATCTTCTTTTTCAGTCTCAATCTTTAAATCCGATCGAGGATAGGCCACACAGAGCAACACATAGCCCTCAGCACTAAGATCAGGGCTAACACCCATGCCTTCTGATTGATCGACCTCTCCAGAGATGATCTTGGCGGCACAGGTGGTGCAAACGCCAGAATTACAAGAGGTGGGTAGTTCAATACCCGCATCAGAAGCCGCCCACAAGATCTGTTTGTCTTCTGGGACGGCAATGGTATGTACTGCTCCTTGGTGATGGAGTTCGACTTGGTAAACTTTGGTCATCGATCTTAAAATTGAATAATCTCTTGATTCTACTCGACCGATCGACTCTAAAACTAGATGCCGATGCTACTAATTAGTGTAGGAGCTAGGCTTTGCAGTGATCCTTGCACTACTTGCAAGACAATTACAGCCAAGATAGTAGAAAAATCGAAGCCGCCAATGGGGGGTACTAAGTTACGAAATAGGTTGAGGTAAGGGTCGGTGACAACGCTCAAAAACGAGGCGATTTGTTGTAAGAAATCGACCGTTGGGAACCAAGTCAGCAGAATGCGCACGATGATGAGCGCAATATAAATGCTGATAAATTGTAAGAGTGTTTGAACTATTAGTGCAGCAGCCATACTTGATTACCCGAAAAAATACTGTGGAATATACATAGGTATTTTAACCGAACTTTTGCTTTCTCAACAGTCGGCAACCTCTACTACTTTATTCTGCCGCTGCTGGGGTTTCGATCGATCTCACCTGTTGGTGTGTGCGCCCAATTTCTAGGGGCGGTTCTAACTGAGCTTCACTGAGAGAGGATCTCACTTCGTCGATCGCCCCGTTTAAGTCTGCAATTTTGTCTTCGAGGCTTTGGCGAGCCGATTCAATACTTTGGGCATCGGAGTTTTTGCCTTGAGTGCGGGCTTTGACTCGCCGCAGTACTTCGGGCTCGTCGCCTTCTTGTTGCCGATTGGCCAACAATACTCCGATGGTGCCGCCCACTAAACCGCCAACGATGCTGCCTAGTAAGAAACCAGTGCTAAACCCATCTTTTTGACTCATTTTTATCTCCCTGCAATCGATATGCTGATGTTATCATTCTCGCCTCGTAACTGACTAGATTTAAGTCCCAAAAACTCGATCGCCCACATCGCCTAAGCCAGGAGAAATAAATCCTTGGTCATTTAGGGTTTCGTCGATCATAGCGGCGTAGATCTGGAGGTCTGGGTAGGCGATCGCCAGTTTTTGCAATGCGGGCGGGGCGGCCACAATGCTAATCACCCGAATATTACTATGGTCGGCTCCCCTCGTGACCAGCTCATTTAAGGCAAACATCAGGCTGCCACCAGTGGCCAACATTGGTTCTGCGATGAGAATCAAGGATTCTGGGGGGATGCGATCGGGCAGTTTATTTAGGTAACAGCTTGGTTCTAGGGTTGCTTCGTTGCGCACTAATCCCAGATGATAAATGCTGGTTTCCAGGGGTAGCACCGACTGGATGCCTTCCATTAAGCTCAAGCCTGCCCGCAAAATGGGGACGATCGCCATGGGGGTTTGAGGATTAATAAAAGTGGCTTTGGCTGGGGCGACTGGCGTATTGACTTCGATCTCTACGGTGGGTAGCCAGTCGCGAATTGCTTCGTAGGTTAACCATTTGCCTAGTTCGGCCATGGTTTGGCGAAAGACTTTAGGCGGGGCAGCGGCATCGCGGGCAATGCCTAGCCAGTGCTGAATTAAGGGATGAGGTGGAACAAAGATCCGAAGCTGTTTGGCCATGATCGCTGACTGATAACAGCCCCTAATTTATCATGAGCCATTGGTTTTTGGTGATTTGTGGTGATTGATCGAACTTTATCGGCGAACTGCCCTGCAATCACCATTTGATCAACATCCTCTGCAATAGCTCCCCACCAAGGTAAAATACCCTAAAGTCTTAGCGGGTCGCGGTGCCAGCCATTTATGAGTAATTACATTGTTTTTCTGACCCTCTCAGCGGCCACTTATGCCATTTTTGGCTTGGGATTGAACCTGCAATGGGGCTACACCGGCCTGGTGAACTTTGGTCACGTGGCATTTATGACCGTGGGAGCTTACACCACTGTGCTGCTGAGTTTACAGGGAGTGCCCTTATGGATCGCGGCTCCGATCGGTGGCATCTTAGCGGCCTTCCTTGGTCTACTCATTGGCCTAACGACTCTGCGCTTGCGCGAAGATTATTTGGGCATTGTGACGATCGGAGTTTCCGAATTAGTCCGCATCACCATTCAATCTGATAAATTCACCCCAATTACTGGTGGTGTGGGCGGGATTCAAAGATATGAGCTGCCCTTGAACTTTGCGCCCGCTGTACCAAACTATTTTACCAAGTTGGGTTTTATTGGTTTATTTGCGGCGGTGATGGGCTTGGCTAGTTGGCGGCTGTGGGTGTGGGGGCGGCAGAACACCAACAAAATGTGGCAGGCTGTTTTAGGGATAGTAAGTTTCTTTATCATTTATATTTGTGGGGCGATCGATCTTTATAATTACGACGATCGAGCAGGCTTAATGCTTTTGACAGTTACTACCCTGGCGGTTATTTATCTTGGTTTAGAGCAGCTCATTAGTTCACCTTGGGGAAGAGTACTCAAGGCAATTCGGGAAGATGAAGAAGTCCCTAAAGCCTTAGGAAAAAATGTGTTTTGGTATAAGCTCCAAGCTCTCATGTTGGGTGGAGGAATTGCCGGGATTGCTGGGTCTTTTTATGCTTGGCAAATCACTAGCTTGTATCCCAGCAACTTTGAGCCGTTGTTGACTTTCAATGCTTGGACGATCGTGTCCCTTGGAGGTGCTGGCAACAATGTGGGCGTGATTTTAGGAGCGGTGGTCTTTTGGGCCTATGATACCGTTACTCGTTTGGATTGGATTAAATCATTACCTTTTTCTTCTGACCAAGTGGGAGCATTTCGGATCATGATTATTGGTTTGATTTTAATGGTAATTATGCTTTGGCGACCTCAAGGTTTATTGGGTAATAAAGACGAATTGACATTAGGTAAGTAGCAGGGAAAAGGTTTGATGAAATTTGCTAGATACCATCAAACCTTGTTCTGCTAAACATTTTAAGTACCCGGTACTGGGGAGCAGCAGTTATTTTGGCTACCCGTAGTTAGCGATCGCGCGATCAGCTCCTGACATCTTACCGCCATGATCCGATTCCAGCTTCTTTATAGCTCCTTGCACATCAAAGTATTCTTCCCCAAAGCTCTCTCTGAATGATGGCAAGACGCTTTCTTCCAAGCCGATAATCACAAGATCGCTGACCACATCATTTACCATCGCCCAAGATAAGCTTTCAGTTAATATGACAAAATCTTATGGTGATTTAGCAATGGCACGTAAACGAGGCTTTAGGCGGCAGCAGTTAGTTCAAATCAAAAATCAGGATGGGAAGTTCGAGATTCCTAATATGGGAGCTTGGCATACCTATTGGCGCGATCCTTATCATTTGTTTTTAACGATTCCCTGGGTGGGCTTTGTGGCGACGATCGTAGTGGCTTATTTGTCGATTAACACGGTCTTTGCACTGCTGTATTTATTGGGTGGTAATTGTTTAGAAGGTGCTAGAGCAGGCAATTTTGTTGATGCTTTCTTTTTTAGTGTGCAAACTTTGGCTTCGATCGGCTACGGTGCCATGCACCCGACAACTTTTTATGCCAACTGTGTGGTGACGGCAGAGTCGATCGTGAGTTTGTTGTTGGTGGCGGTGGTGACTGGTTTGGCTTTTGCCCGGTTCTCTCATCCGATCGCCAAGGTAATGTTTAGTCATGAAGCCGTCATTGCCCCCTATAATGGCACACCAACTTTGATGTTTCGGATTGCTAATGAGCGCCAAAATATGATCATTGAGGCGCAGCTTCAGGTATATCTACTGGTCGATGAAATAACCAAAGAGGGACAATTTATGCGGCGAGTTATGGAGCTAAAAATGCTCCGCCAGCGTACTCCAGCATTAAGTTTAACTTGGACAGCAATGCATGTAATTAATGAACAAAGTCCGCTTTATGGCCACGATGAGCATTCTTTAGGGGCGATGAATGCTCAAATTCAAGTGGCGATTGTGGGGATTGATGAGGCGGTTTCTTATACGATTAGTGCTCGTCATACTTACTCTAGTCAAGAGCTGTTGTTCGATCGACGGTTTGTAGATATTGTGGTACCCCAACCAAACGGCGATCGACATATCGATTATCGTCATTTTCATTCCACGATAGAGATCGATACTAATCTATAAACTAATTTTGATCTAGCCAATTGAGCAACTCAGGCAGCTCATTGAAGTCTAGTGCTGCGTCAAAAAGACTTTCTAGTTTCGATACAGAAAGCAATTTTAGACGCTGATCTACCTCTAGCTCAATCACGCCAATCCTGCGAAAAAGTAAATGTTGAACCATTTTGAGCGCAATTCGTTCTTCTCCTTGCTCAATGCCTTGTTCAATTCCTTTCTCAATGCCCTTTTCCATCCAGCTAGTGACCATTTGCATAATTTGCTCCTTTTGCTGCTTTGTTTCAATTTTATCAACTTTTTCCTGAAATTCCAGCTCTTCCGTTTGGTTCAAGGACAGATAGCTGTCCACAAACCAAGACAGCAAAGCCACCCTTGCTGGATCTAGCTTTAGAGTAGTGATCGCCCTTAAGCATTCAATCTTAACTTTTGCCCTGTCTGTTGGATCAACTTTCATTTTGGCCATCAACGCCGCAGCCACCGGATTTTTTTGCTTGAGGAAATCACGCCAGCTAAGCTGATTAAGTTGAATAGTGAGATAGTTAAACTCTAGAACCTTTAAACCGGGAAGTTTTATCTGATGTTGATTTCCTTCTTTTTTCTTCTTTGGGGCATCAAAAGAATAGATGACAATCGGGTAAACTGGCTCCAAATATTCGCGGTAGAGCTGCGCAAAGTAGAAAAACAAGCGCCGATCAAAATTAGCAATACTAGATGATTCATGTTCGCAGTTGATAATCACCGAAACTTTTCCCACATCTGGCTCGTTGGGGCGACGTTTTAATGTAACTCTGGCAACCATGTCCATTATTCGCTGTTCACCATCGATTATATCGGTGAAATGCTCTTGGGGCAAAAATTCCAAGCTCTGAGGATCTATGTAACTGGCTAATTCTGGGGCGAACAGCTCCAAAAATTCCACAAAGAACGTGCCGATTAATTTTTTGAACAACTGATCGTGATCAATCTCTTTAGGCATAGAGAAAACCAGTGGAAGGTAAGGTTATTGTAGCAGTACTCTAGCTTAACTCAGCAACTACCCGATCGAACAACAAATACTCTCCTGTCAATAGATCATAGACAGTTAATCGTAAACATCGATCGATATCAACAGTAAACTCTACCCGAATCCGATCGCTCCCCGGAAATCCCGCTGGGGTCAGCGGTGCAATGTTTTCAGCGCCCGCATTTAATAGAGCGATGGCATTAGATCCCGCCGCTAAATTACGAGTGATCAATCGATCGCCATCAAAATAAACCTCGGTGCCACTACTATCTGATCCTAGTTCACCTAATAACAGCTCAATGCTGGGCTGGTTCTCTTGAGAGGCTCCCAGCAGCAGCTCCACTGGCTTAGTCATAGGATAAGGTTGACCAGCGTTGATCACCCGATGCCAACTATGACAATTTTGGCGGCGATCCCAATAGCGGATGCCATAGCTATGATATAAGAAATCAGTAACTTCTAGTCCTTGTAAGATTTCTAGGGCACCATGGGCGATCGCTTCAAATGGTTTGAATTGCTGTATTTTAGTTTTATCCAAGCGACTGGCGATCCATTCTTGAATTGCTGGGATCTGGGAAGTGCCGCCGACGATTAAGACTGCATCCACATTTTGGATATCTAAATTTTGGCGCAGAGCCTGTTGATTGACTGTTTCTAAGAGTTCATCTAGTCGATCGAACAATTTTTGTTGTTGTAATATTTCTAAGAATTCGGGGCGAGTTAAATTAAATTCGTAAGTCTCGAAAGATTTGTCATCAAAAAAGGCTTCGGTGGCAGTATTTTGTAGTGATAATTGAATCTTGAGTTTTTCGGCTAAGCGCATAATCAATGGCGTAACCCTTAGACCTTGTTTGGCTGCAATATATTCAGCAATCCAGCCATCAATATCAGTGCCGCCCAAATTTTGACCGGCTTTGGCTAATACTTTGGCAACTTGGGGCTTTTGGGCAGATTCGGTGAGGGCTTTGCCGCCGAATTTCAACAGGAATCCCACCGGCTTGGTGCTGCTAGCACTGAGTTGAACCAGCGAGAAATCGATCGTTCCCCCGCCAAAGTCAATGGTCAAAACAGTGCCGCTGTTTAATCCATAACCCAGGGCCGCTGCGGTGGATTCATCCAAAAGCGAGATGCGATCGAAGGCCAAGTTTTGGCAGGTACGACTCAGCCAGCGTCGATAGGTGTCAAAGCTATCAACCGGAACAGTGACGACTAAGGCATCTCGATCGCCTTTGGCACCAGCGAAGCTATCATTTACCTCCGCCAAAATCCCCGCCAAGAAAGCTTCGCCGACTAATTCAAAAGATAGCTGCTGACCATCAACTGCGGGCAAGAATCCCTGAAACTCGGTGCCGATGCCTCGTTTGAACCCCGAAAAATAGCGTGGATCGTCTTTGAGGTCTAGCCCTTGGTCTAAAACCGATCGACCCAGGATTGCAGGGTTTTGCCAATAGACCAAACTAGGAATCAGCGGGGGACTGCTGCTGGTGGATAGACCAGGTAAATTAATGGTTTCAGCTTGGCCAGTGGCTGGATTCCAGCGGGCAATTACTGTGTTGCTAGTACCAAAGTCGATCGAGATTGCC
Organism: Synechococcales cyanobacterium bin59.metabat.ball.084; assembly: GCA_013297675.1. Classification (GTDB taxonomy): domain Bacteria; phylum Cyanobacteriota; class Cyanobacteriia; order Cyanobacteriales; family Chamaesiphonaceae; genus JAAFHZ01. The sequence continues at coordinate 24,976 of JAAFHZ010000008.1, forward strand.
ATTATGAGATTGTGAGGTGAGATTGTGGGTGGAGTTCTGAAACTGTTAAAGTTAAAAAGTTGCCGAGCCTTTACGCCCATCATGATCATTGTTATCGATAATTACGACAGTTTCACCTATAACTTAGTGCAATACCTAGGGGAGCTGGGACGCGATTGGCCAGTAGCTGCGGATGTGAGAGTATTTCGCAACGATCAAATTACGGTGGCTGAGCTGCAAGCTCTCCAACCCGATGCTATTTTGATTTCCCCCGGTCCTGGGCGGCCAGATTCAGCGGGGATCTCGATGGCGGTTATTAGAGAGCTGGGCAAAACTATCCCCCTGCTAGGCGTTTGTTTAGGGCATCAGAGTATTGGAGAGGTGTTTGGTGGCAAGGTGGTGCGGGCAGCGGAGCTGATGCATGGTAAAACCTCGTCGGTTTATCACACCAACCAAGGGGTGTTTAAAGATATCTCTAGTCCGTTTACTGCGACCCGCTATCACAGTTTGATTGTAGATCGATCGACCTGCCCACCAGTGCTAGAAATCACGGCCTGGATTGCAGATGAAACGATTATGGGTCTGCGCCACCGGGAGTATCCTTGGATTGAGGGTGTCCAGTTTCACCCTGAGAGCATTTTGACTGATGCGGGCAAAGATTTACTCCAGAATTTTTTGCGGGGATTGGCGGAACACCAAAAATCAATTTCTGCATTGGCGGTATAAATAATCGATCTTGTCAGCGGGTTTGGATTTATGCCTTACAGTAATTTCACGATCGGCAAAGTCGAAAAAGACTTCCAGGTAAATGTTGTCACTGGAGTATTCCTTCCAGAGTTTCCATTGATTCCACCTCGTCAATGGTTGTCAGACATGAATTGTGGTGGTCGAGAGGTTATTGATCTGCTGAATTAGATTAAAACTTTGAATATACCAGATAATTATCTTAGTTCTTAAAAGAAGAATTGATTTAGCACTTTCGATCGCTGAGCAAATTTGTCGAACTCCGTGAAGCTTCATCCGTTGCGGTAAAATGGCCGGAGTATTTACGCAAGGATGATTCCTCATGACCACCAGCGCACCAGATTTTTGCACCGGCATTCAGTACTTCGCCGAAAAAACCCCTGGAATAGAGCAATATGGACAGCAGCCCGCCATTGCCAGCGGTCAGAACTCGATTGAACCCGGAAACGCTAATGCCATATTTCAAACTCTGCTCTACGCTGATGCCCTGCGTTATCTAACTCTACAAATTTGTGCCAGCAAAGCATCTGGGCATCCCGGTGGCTTTGCCAGTCAAGCAGAAGCTTACGCCGCGCTGGTCATGCTCGGTCACAAAAACATCATCACCGAAGTTGGCCACCATGCTCCCGGCTTTTATAGCGCGATGTTTTTAGATAAGTCCCTAGAAAAAATGGGCATTACCACCGTGCAGCAGCTCCGCGATCGATTCCGGGAAAAACATGGGCTGATTGGTCACTTATCAGGCTTCATTCCAGGCATCTTGGCTCCGGCAGGCCCCTTGGGTCAAGGTCAACACTTTGCGATGTCTGCCGCTTTCTTGCATCCCGGCAAGCTCTTTCCTTTTACCGTGGGCGATGGTGGTTTAGGTGAACCCTATATTATGAGTTCCATGCAGCATTTTCATACTGCGTTTCCTAAAATCACCAACTTTCTGCCCGTGCTGGTTTGGAACGGCTACAGCCAAGAACATCACAGCATGGTTTCGACAAAAACCACCCCAGAAATGATTCAGTATTGGCAGGGAAATGGCTTTGAGGAAGTTATTCTTGTAGATGCCAAAGATTTTGATGATCAAAATCAGAGCGGTGCTTATGTCGATAGCACTATTTGCTCTTTAGAGAAAAGATTAGCTTTTACAGCAGCAGTGATTGAAGGAGTCGATCGGGCAGCCAAAGCAGCCTTAGGTGGCAAACTGACCGTCTTTATTATCAAACAGCTCAAAGGTGCGGGCGTACATGCCACCGGCTCTAAGTCTCACAACCTCTATGCTCACCACACGATCGATAACGCCGACATCATCAAAGGTCTCCAAAATCGCGCACTACATCCCGATGCCTGGGCTTTAGTGCGCACCAACTGCGAACGAGCAGGTGGTGGCTCGTCTTCTCAAGTGGCCGTAACCGAATCGGTATTGCCAATGGTTGATCTCGGCACCTTGCCACTGCAAGAATTCCCAATCGGTGGCGATCCACAAGTAGCGACTACTGCTATGGGTAAACTGGTGGGCTACGTGGGTCAAAAAGATCCGAAGTTTTTAGTAACCAACGCCGATGGCAACGAAGCTTCGGGAATTGCCAATATCAACCAAGCCCTCAAAATTGTCCACCCCACCACTGATGACCTATATAACCAGGCTCCCAATGGCCAAGTTTATGAGCCATTGAGCGAAGATGCTTGTGCCGGGATGGCCGCTGGTTTAGCGCTAATGGGTGCTCGATCGCTCTGGTGCTCCTATGAATCTTTTGCCATTAACGGTCTGCCCATTTGGCAAACTGTCACCCAAGGCATGGCCGAACTCCGTCGCCCGACACCTTCTACCATCACTCTCTATACCGCTGGTGCTTTAGAACAGGGTCGCAACGGCTGGACACATCAACGCCCCGAAGTTGAAGCTTACTTCGCTTCTATGATGCGCAACGGCAACGTCTTTCCGGTATTTCCGCCCGATGCCAACAGCATCCAGGCTTGCTACGACTGGGCATTGACTACCCAAAATAAAGGGATTGTGATTACGGCCAGTAAATCCCCGCTGCCCATTCGGACTACCTTGGCACAAACTAAACAGGGCTTGATTGATGGCTCGATCGAACTCCAAGTCATTCCTGGTCAAAAAACCGTGGTGCTAGCTGTAATTGGCGATATGACATTGGCTCCGGCCTACGCCGCTGCCGCTGCTTTAGCAGAACAAGGCATTGGCAGCAAAATCATCTCAGTCATCAATCCTCGCCGTCTTTATCGCTCTACCGATGTGGCCTGGGATACTTGCAGTGAACCAGATGATGGCTTTTTGAGCGATGCTGCTTTCCAAAAAGCCTTTGGTGGCGATGCGCTGATTGGGATTACCGGCGGTGCCCCAGCGATGTTAGAGCCAATTATGCTGCGATCGACTGCTCCTCGGGATACTTTTGCTTGGAAGCGCGGTGAAACCACGGCGACGGCTGGAGAGTTGATGGAGTTTAACGGCATTACTGCTGCTAAGGTGGTCGATCGGGCAAAGGCATTACTGGGTTAATCAATATCAAAATCCGCTGATCCGGCTGATACCAAATCTAGCCAGATTCCTGTAATGTATTAGGAAGTATTAACGTTAACTTTTATTAAAGAGAACTCAAAAAATATGTCAAGTGCAACCGCATTGAAGTGCGAAGTCAAAGATTTAGCCTTAGCTCCTTCCGGTAAGCAACGTATCGAATGGGCTGGCCGCGAAATGCCAGTTTTACAACAAATCCGCGATCGATTTGCCAAAGAAAAGCCTTTGGCTGGTATTCGTTTGGTAGCTTGCTGCCACATTACTACCGAAACGGCTCACTTAGCGATCGCGCTCAAAGCCGCCGGTGCTGACGCAATTTTGATTGCCAGCAACCCTCTTTCTACTCAAGATGACGTAGCAGCCAGCTTGGTTGTAGATTACGGTATCCCAGTTTTCGCTTTTAGAGGCGAAGACAGCGCAACCTACAAACGTCACGTAGAAATCGCCCTAGATCATCGCCCAAACATCATTGTTGATGATGGTTGTGATGTAGTAGCTACCTTGGTACAAGATCGGCAGCATCAACTTGCAGAGTTGATTGGCACCACCGAAGAAACCACCACTGGTATTGTGCGTCTGGAGGCAATGTTTAAAGCTGGTGTTTTAACTTTCCCCGCGATGAACGTTAACGATGCTGACACCAAGCATTTCTTTGATAACCGCTATGGTACTGGCCAATCTACTTTAGATGGTATTATCCGGGCGACCAACATTTTGTTAGCTGGTAAAACCATTGTAGTTGCTGGCTACGGCTGGTGCGGTAAAGGTACTGCAATGCGCGCCCGGGGGATGGGTGCTAATGTAATCGTGACGGAGATCGATCCTACCAAGGCGATCGAAGCAGTTATGGATGGCTTTGGCGTAATGCCCATGGCCGATGCTGCTGCGATCGGTGATATTTTCATTACCGTTACCGGCAACAAGCACGTCATCAAAGATTCTCATTTCGATGTAATGAAAGATGGTGCGATTGTTTGTAACTCGGGTCACTTTGATATCGAAATTGATTTGGCTTCTCTCCAAGCAAAGACCACTGAAGTGAAGAATGTTCGCAACTTTACTGAAGAGTACTGCTTAAAGAATGGCAAGTCTGTGATTGTCATCGGCGAAGGCCGGTTAGTAAATTTGGCTGCTGCTGAAGGCCACCCTAGCGCAGTTATGGATATGAGCTTTGCTAACCAAGCAATGGCTTGCGAGTACTTAGTGCAAAACAAGGGCAAGTTAACTGCTGGCATTCATACTATTCCGGTAGCTGTAGATAAGCAAATTGCTCTCTTGAAGCTGCAAGCTATGGGTGTCAAAATTGACGCTTTAGACCCTGCTCAAATTGAGTATATTAATTCTTGGAATTCTGGGACTTAATAAACCAGCTTAAATTTAAAGGAGCATTCTTAACGAATGCTCCTTTTTTACGAATTAACTTTCAAGAATAGGGGAATTGTTGAACTACGATTTTATAGCTATGAAATGGAATGCTGGTGCGGCGTTTGATGTCTATAACCGATCGATATTCACCGTTACTTTCTCGTTCCGCCACAATTTTTTTGGCAACATTACCATTAAGTCCAGCCATGACTAATTCATCGATCGACATCACATTTAAACGCTGCCAAGAGTACTCCATTTCTTTGTTACTGTTGTAAGTAAAAATTACATTGCCAGCTAGCTTGCCAATGTAAGATTCTGGTAAGCCCGCAACTTCTGATAGCTCTTCTACATGGGTGAAAATATAGCCTTCATTCTTCAGCGATTCAATATCATTCGCATAGACGATCGGTAGTCCTAATACTCTTACTAATTCGTCTTTAGAACAGCTATTAATATCTAACTGAGCTTTGGCAATAGGCATGGCTTGATATTGAGCAAGATTGTGAAAACCTGGTAACTCTGGGTTCTTGGCCGTCTTCCGCAAAAAAGCATCCTTGATATTAAAAGAAATAAAAATCTGCGCCATCCAAGCAACATAAAATACGGCACTGGAAGTAGAAAGTAATGAAACCGTCAAAATCCCTGCTCCCAAATACATCCATTTAGCGGTGTTAGCTTTGTTACCAGCATAGACAAGGGCCATACTGCCAAACACTGGTACCAATGAAAGCCATACCCAGGCGGGTGTTGGACTATTTTTAGGAGTTGGCTCTAACATGATGATAGCAATATGAACAGAATTTAGATCCTGTGTAAATTATGAATAAATAGCAAATTCAACAACCAACTTAGATCGAATCTAATAGCTTCCGGCGCTTACCTTCATACTCTTCGGCAGTGATCACCCCGTTATCGTAAAGGTTTTTCAGTTCACCCAAAGTTGCCGCTTTATCCCGAGAAGATTCTTGAGCGATATAGTTATTGCTAGTATAAGCCGGAGTAATAATACCGGCATTGTATCTGGCATCAAAAGATTCATCAGGGGTGAGTAGCAATCCAATAAAATCAAAAAAAGCTAGCAAAGAAGGAATCAAAGTCCAGCAGAACAGCAAGTAGAGCACCCCTGCAACATTGCTACCTAAATAAAACTTGTGTACTCCAACCCCACCAAAAGTAAATGCCAATAATGCTGCAACAATTTTGTTTCTCATGGTCGTCTATGAAAGATAATATTTTGCAAGTTGTTTAAATTTTACTTCTTGGCTATGGATCTTTTCTGTACTAAAAAGTAAAGAATCAAGAAGCCCACCTGAAATTCCATTAAAGTAGCGTATCCTCGCACCACATAGGGCAAATCTAAGCTCGAATTAAACGAAAAAACAGCCAAACCCATGAGCGCATAAGGTAGCATTTTGCCTAGCGTCTTGCGACCAACTCGAATTTCCTCCTGATCTAACATACAATTCTCGGGGTTTCTGAACGTTAAGTTTGGTTAGCAATTGTTAAATTGTAATTGAAAGCACAGAAACGATCTTTTCCAACCGTACTGTGGCTTAGTTACAACTTTACCCATTATCCACAGCCATTCTAACACGGCTAAATTGTTTGCTATGGGAAAGCTAGCAGGCTTTGCTTAGTCGCACCATGAAGAAGCCATCCATCTGATGGTGGTGCGGCCAAATAGTCACATAGCCCTCGGCATCAGCCAAAGTGCCCAGAAAACCCCGAGGTGTCATGATCTTCCATTCAGGATGAGCAGCTAAAAAAGGCTGAATGACCTGGGCATTTTCGATCGGGTGCACTGTACAAGTGGCGTAAACCAACGTACCGCCGGGTTTCACCCAGCTAGCACAGCTTGCTAATAGCTCGGCTTGCAGTTTACCCAGCTCTTGGACATTTGCCAGAGTCTTTTGCCAGCGGGCATCGGCTCGGCGATGCAAGGTGCCCAGCCCGGAACAAGGAGCATCTAACAACACTCGATCGACCTTCCCCACCAAATCGGCCTGCTGTCGGCCATCGCCAGTGCTAATGTGCACAGACTGTAAACCCAGCCGCTCACAGTTTTGGGTTACTTGTTTTAAGCGGGACGGGCTAGAATCGATCGACCAAATTACTCCTTGATCGTTCATTAGCTCTGCGATATGAGTAGTCTTGCCTCCAGGGGCAGCACAGGCATCTACCACCAATTCTCCGGGCTGCGGATCTAAGAGGTTGGCAACTAGCTGGGCGCTGCTGTCTTGCACCGACCACCAAGCTTCGCTATAGCCCGGTAGGCGAGGAATTGCCCCAACTTTTCCGGTGAGGCGAATTCCTTGCTCTAAGTATTCGATCGGCACTGCCGTAATGCCAGCCTCCCGTAAAGCTGCTAAAACTGTTGCTCGATCGGTCTTAAGCTTATTTACCCGCAGGTCGATCGAGGGCGATTGGTTGAAATAAGTACAGAGTTCGATCGTGCCAGTCTCCCCCAGCACCTCTAGCCAATGCTCCACCAACCAATCAGGGAAGCTATACTCTACACCGATTTTTTCTGCCAAAGAATCACTCTGATGCCAATTACTTACCAATGATTCTTGTTGACGTTGATATTCCCTTAAAACCCCATTAGTCAGGGCAGCTAACCCCGCCAATCCATTGGTTTTGGCCAAGTTTACCGTAGTATTTACTGCCGCCGAAGGGGGAATTCGATCCATGTAACGCAGTTGATAAATTCCGAGCTGCAATAACAAGCGCAGATCACTAGTGGGTTTTTCGGGTTTGCGCAGGAGTCGATCGATCAGCACATTCAAAGTGCGCTGTTGACGCACAGCGCCATAGACCAATTCGGTGGCTAACTGGCGATCTAAGTTAGATAAAATGGCGCGGTTTCCGGCTTTTTCGAGGGCATCATCGGCATGTTTGCCTCGGACTACTTGACGTAGGGCAGAGAGGGCAACCGATCGGGGATCGCTGGTAGGAGGAGATGGAGCTGATGGCAAAATGATCCTGAGGCAAAAAACTGCTCTCTACTGTAGATCAAAAAGTAACTTAGTATTTGAGAACTACTATTCTTCCAGCCGTTCAGTTCAGACCCTAAGCATCTAGCTTCTCGGCACTCAAAATAAAAATCGGATCTACTGCCACCAAACTTCGACTAGTCCCGCGCATTTCTAGGCGATTAATCGCAGCTTGGACAACCTCGACCTGGCGACCATGCAGTTGATCGAAAGTACTCAACACACTAAAAAGATTTTCTAGATTGCTGGCAGTGACTACCACCCGACCATGAATTGGCAACAAAGACCATACCGCTTGCAGAATTTCAGCCAAATATCGACCACCCTCAATACATACTCGTTGGGGCTGATCCTTGATATCTGCCAAACATTCTGGCGCACTACCTTCTACGATCTGGACATTCGGTACCCCAAAAATTTCACAGTTATGGCGAATCAAGCTAGCCACCTCTTCATCCCGCTCGATCGCGATAATCTTGCCTTTTGGACAAAGCAACCCAGTTTCTACTGGAATCGTCCCAGTCCCCGCCCCAATATCCCAAACCACCGAATCTAGCTCCAGGCGCAGCGCCGCAATCATCAGCAACCGCACCTCCCGCTGCGTCATGGGAATACCTGGAATCTGCTCAAATAGGTTATCAGGAATGCCGGGAGTAATGTATTTCCAAAGTCGGTCGCTGGAGGTAGAGATATCAGTCATGATGTTTTCCTGAATTAATGGAGCTAGCGAATAAAGTTGTTTTTAGCAGGAGTTTTAAAATCTTGCTTGAATTTTTGTTTGGTTAATTCTTCTATTTTAATATCTATCTGTTTTTGGATTTCTTTTTGGTTCACTCGTCGCGCGTAAATTTTCAAATATTTAATTGCGTCTTCTGTACTACCAGCATTTTCTTTAACCTGAGCTAATACCAAATAATCGGCAGTAGAAATATTCGGTGAAATATCCCCATAGAATTTCAGCATATACGGTAATGCCACCGTTGCCAGAAACACCAAGAAAATATAAGACATTCGCACGTCCAATTTATTGCTTTCCACTAGATACATAGCTAGCGAAAACAACAAAACCAAGATGAAAATAATTAACATCAAATAAGGGTCTTGAAAAAATTGATTGGCGATCGTCCCAGCATCACTGCCCGCTCTGCCAATACAAAAACCCACTAACCCCAGAGTGATCGGAAACGTAAACGGCTTGACCCCAGCGCCTTTACCACTAAGATGAAAAATCAATGATAAAATACTGGCTACTCCTGCCAAGATATTCCAAATATCCATTGTGCCTCTCAGCAGTAAAAAAAATCAGCCAACCGTAGACAATACCTTTGCACAAGGGTAGCAGAGTTTTGCAAAAGTTGTATGGAAGTCATTACTGCTACCTGATCTGGGATAATTGGATAGATATATTCATCGATCGAATCCACCGGTCTAAATCCTATGGCACATTTGCGGGCGAAAATTCGGCGTTACGCGAGTTTCTGCTGTTTATTAGCCAGCTTGCTCTGGCTCGGGGGCTGTTTTCTGGCCAATCCAGAATCCCCCAACAGCAACCCAAACCTGTTACTTGGTAATCCTAGCAAGGCCGATCGGGGAAATCCCGAAAATTACCTAATGCTCAAACCCCAGTACGTGTTGTCTTACTCCCGCAGCAAAGGCATTCCCAACTGGGTTTCCTGGCGTTTAACTGCCGATAACTTAGCCATCAGAGGTACCAGCAAACGCCAAAACGATTTTCGCCCAGATCCAGATCTACCTAGTGACTGGCCAGCCACTGAAACCCGAGACTATACTGGCAGCGGATTCGATCGAGGCCACATGACCAATTCTGAAGATCGCAGCAGCAACCCGATCGACAACTCCGCCACCTTTTTGATGACCAATATTATTCCCCAAGCTCCCGATAACAATCGCGGGGTATGGGTACAGCTCGAAAACTACTGTCGAGAGCTAGCCAGAGCGGGTAAGGAGCTATATATAATCGCTGGCCCCCAAGGACAAGGAGGAGTGGGTGAAAAAGGGGCTTTAAAGAAATTACCCAAAGGCCAGTTAGTCCCAGCTACAACCTGGAAGGTCGTGCTAGTGACCGAGCCAGGTCGAGGCATAAATGGCATTAGCAAAAATACCCGTGCTTTTGCTGTATCTATTCCCAACGTCCAAGGGGTTAAAAACAACGATTGGCGCAGCTATCGCAAAACTGTGCGAGAACTCGAAAAAAGCACTGGCTATGACTTTTTCTCAGCGCTACCTACGGATATCCAAGAGGCGATCGAAAACCGCGAAGACTCTAACTGAGGACATCTTTAAGTGCAGTCCGAGCCGCCAAATGATTACGAGTCGAAAGCAGAATTTCTGCTTCCCGCTCTAGTCGATCGGCAGTACTTTGCATTTCTAACAATGCCTGCTGTTCAGCGGCTACGCCATATAAATTGCTAGCTACCCAATAAGATAATTCGATCGGAGAACTGGGTAAGGTTTCTGGCAACTCAATCAACTGATCAGTCAACTTAGCAGAAAGTCCCACCACATCTTGCAGCAGCACTTCTACTTCACTGGCCAAAGTAGATAAATCTTTGGGGGTCGGCGCATCTTCAATCCATTCTACCAAGCCCACCCGATAGGGTTTTTCGCGCACGTAGTCCAACACCCGGAAACGCTGCTGCCCCAAAGTCAGAATTTTCATCCGATCATCGGGCATCCGCTGGAAGTGAATCACCTCCGCACAACAGCCCACCACCGTAGGCTCTTCTCTAACGGGGTCCCACATCAACACGCCAAATCGTCGATCGGTTTCCATGATGGTGTTCATCATGATCCGATAGCGAAACTCAAAAATGTGCAGCGGTAAAGGTCGCCCCGGAAATAGCACCACCTCTGGCAAGGGGAACAGTGGCAGTTCGCGCACAGCGATCGAAGAAGAAGCCATAGGTGTGTCTAAAAAAAATTGCTCTGCTCTAATTTAGCGGATCTATAGCCTCTCCGACAATTTCCGGGCAATTTCCGGGCAATTTCTAAACTCGCATATCGGCGATCGCATTCATGGCAGTGTTAGCGATCGCCACATCGGTAGCTTTGGGCAGATGGTAATAGTTACCAGCCGCAGTATTGGCTAGCTCTTTGGCAAACCCGGTAGAGATAAATTTATTCTCGGTGTCAATCACTAATAGCTTCATGCCTAAAACCCGAAAACGACCGGCAATATCCAGCAGCTCAGCCTTGATATCAGGCTTTTCATCAGCAGGAATTTCTTCACCCAGCGATCGCTTCAAGGGAATATTCCCCCGCCCATCGGTAATGGCAATGACGACCACTTGACCCACATCACCACTGCTCTGGGCATTCAGACCAACGCGGATTGCCTGAGTTAAACCATGAGCCAAGGGCGAACCACCACCACAGGGCAGTCTTTCTAAGCGGCGTTTGGCCATGGCGATCGATCGAGTCGGTGGCAGTAAGACCTCAGCCTGCTCACCCCGAAAGGGAATCAGAGCCACTTGGTCACGGTTTTGGTAGGCTTCGGTCAGCAGGCACATCACCGCACCCTTGGCCGACTGCATCCGGTTTAAAGCCATCGAACCCGAGGCATCAACCACAAACACAATCAAAGCTCCAGACCTTCTAGCCAGCTTTTTGCCCCGCATATCGCCCGGTTCCACAATTACCAACTTATCCGGCTGGCGCAGTCGCCGAGATTTTTGGTAAGGAGCCGCTGCCCGCAGGGTGGCATCTACGGCAATCCGTTTGACCTGACCCCGAGGAATAATGGGCTTCACATAACGCCCTCGGTCTTCCGAGAACATCAGGTTGCGACTGCCCGACTTGCCTTGGCGCTGGGCGCTCTGGGCAAAATACATCACGTTTTCGTCCAGGATCACTCCTTCCGGGTCAAAAATAAACTCTTCAGGAATGCTAGGCGACTCATCCTGCTCACTTTCTGGCGGCTCTTGATCCTCTGGTGGCTCTTCGTCTTCTTGCTGATCTTCCTCGCCGTCGGCACCCGGTTGTTCGGGAGGCGGTGGCGGCGGAGCTTGATCTGGTGGGGTTTGGACTATTTTTGCCCGAGGCACAATCACTAGTTCTACGGCGCGGCGCAGGTCATCGGCATTGACATTACTGCGGCCTTCTAATGCCGCAGCCGCCATGGCTACCCGCACCGCAAATAATTCCGCCCGGTGTCCCATTACTCCACCCCGCAGGGCTTCCTGTACCAAATAAACAATTTGCTCGGTGTCGATCGTGACTTCTTTCAGCCATTCTCTGGCCAACAGTACTTGGGTTTTGAGATTATCAATCTCGTCAGTATACTGATTCAAAAAAGCCTGCGGAGAATTGGCATAGTCGATCGCCTGGATCACCGCCTGTACCCGATCATCCATTCCTAGCACCCCATCTGCCGATAGACAAATGGCAATGCGATCGAGCAAATGCTCTCGTAAAGCTCCCTCAGCGGGGTTGTAAGTAGCAATCAGTAACGGTTTACAGGGATGCTGAACGCTGATGCCTTCTCGTTCTACCTGACTGCGCCCATCGGTCAATACACTCAGTAATAAGTTGGCAATTTGGTCATCCAACAAATTAATTTCATCGATGTACAGCACACCCCGATGAGCCTCAGCCAGCAGTCCGGGCTGAAATACCGGCTGACCAGCTTTCACCGATTTGTCTAAATCCACGGCACCCAGCAACCGATCTTCGGTAATCCCCAAAGGAATTTGCACAAAAGGAGCCGCCATTACCTTAGTTGGCACTTCGCCGCCCGCCGGAAATGCGGCTGCGGTCAAGTCATCCCATTCTTCGCGCTTGGTGGGGTCAGAGTTACTAATACTGCCCGTTACGACTTCGATCGGGGGCAGCAAAGAATGAATAGCTCTGGCCATGACCGACTTGGCCGTGCCGCGCCGACCGGCAATGGCGACTCCGCCCAGGGTGGGATCGATCGCAGCTAAAAGCAGAGCTAATTTGATAGCTTCTTGCCCCACTACAGCAGTGAGGGGAAATGCAGGAGTTGTGGAAGCAGGCATTGGTTTTGGGATGAAGCGAATATTTTTGATGGAAGTATTTTCAGCATATCAGCCGACGCATCCCCACAAGAACTAGTGATAGTTTTTAGAGAGTGAGTTAAATCATAATTACCTAGTGATAATGGCAGTATTGCCCTTCAACTTTGGAAGTTTGTCTTTTACTGCTAAACAAATGAACATTAATTGCATCTGTGCATCAAAGATTTTTGGAAACATCCTAAAATCTCAGCCAAAAGATTGATGCACGTCACAGCCATCAGGGTTTATCCTGTTCAAGAAGTGTTCTTCCCCAGAGACACTGTTCTAATTCTCGAATCTGCTGGCCTACTTGTGGTCAGACGAATGTAAATAGAGCCTTTTTCCTAGAGGAAAGCTAAAATAATGAAACGATTATTGTTGTTGATTAGTTTAATTTGCGCTGTACCAATGGTCGCTGGTATGTCCAGCCGTGCTCATGCTGATAACCAGAAAGCATCAGTGGTTGATCAGATCAAAGGGTCTAAGGCCACTGGCTTTTTGCCTAGCAGCAATGCCAAAAATAAAGTAGCTCTCAAACAGGGTCAACCAACCGATCCTACTGCCCCCGCTCCTCTAGCAACTCCAGAGGCACCAGTTGTTCCTGCCGTTCCTGTGACTCCAGAGCTACCGGCTCCTGGCGTTACACCTCCTTCACCAGCAGTCACTCCAGCCGTTCCTTCTAGTTTCTCCAGTGGCACTGACAGCGACCCTCAAAGGCTTCGCCAGCAATTGGATGGTATTACTCGCAGAGAATTTGATATCAAGTGTCCTTGCTTTGGTAGCTTGTCTCCCGGCATGACCATTTTTAACCCTTCAGCTTTTGGCGCAGATAACAATACAGTATTTTTATCCGGCAGTTACCAAAACCGCACTCGTTTTACCAACTCTTCTGATGGAGAGCTAGGAATTGGGATTGGTCTGGGTGATGCCAGCAGCTTCCTTGGTGCTGAGCTTTCCTACACCATAAACAGCTTTGGCCGGAGCCAAGGCTTTGGTAGTGGTGGCTTTAACGCCAAAGTTCACAAAAAATTATCTGATGATTTCTCCCTTGCTTTGGGTTGGAATCAGTTTGCTCAACTGAATTTTGGTAGTGGTAGTACTCCTGCTGGGACTATTCCTTTTGACTATCCCAGAAATTCTTACTATGCAGCGGCTACTAAGGTATTCGCTACCACCGACAACATTGATAGCTTTCTCAGCCGAATTGCTTTAACAGCCGGTGTTGGTGGTGGTCAGTTTCTTTCTGAAAGACAGTTAACAGATGCCCTTGTTGCCAACAGAGACCCATCTGGTTTAGGTGTATTCGGCTCTGCTGGTTTCCGCCTTGCCAAGCCTTTAAGTGCTGTTGTAGAGTGGACTGGCCAAGACTTAGCTGCTGGTATTTCTTACGTGCCTTTTGAGGGTTTCCCTCTAGTAATTTCTCCTTCTTTTAGAGATATTACTGGTGCTGGTAACGGTTCTCGCTTTGTCTTAGGAACTGGTCTTGCTTACACGTTCTAATGCAACCCTATAATCACCAATTTTCAGGAGAAATTTACATGTTTTTAAAGAAGCTTTGCGGCGGATTAGTGGGTCTACTCGCTTTGACTGCTTTTAACGGCAGTGCCCAAGCACAGATTTTTTCTAATTCTAGCGGTTACAACGCTTCCAATGCTCATGGTTATACCACCAGTGCAAATCGTGGCGGTATCGCTAAGTACAGTGACTCCATCATTGCTCGTGCCACTCAACTTAACCAAACATTGACTGCTGCCCAACAGGCTTTGGTAGATGCTGAGTATCGTGCTAGCAGCAAATACAACCAAATTCAGCGCTATAGCCGTCAGGCTAATGGTGCCACTGATCCTAACTGCCCACCTTCAGCAGAGGCTTTGGCAGAGTTAGAAAGAGCTAAAGCTAACTTAGCTACAGCTACTGCTGAAGCTAGTAGCTTTATGCAAACTGTTCAAAACCCCGGCTCCGAGCAACTCACCAAAGTTACCTCTTGCGTTAACTGCGGTTCTGGCTGGTAGTTTAGTATCTCCAACGGCTATCTGTCTAGGTAATGATTCTATCTATTATCTTAAGTAGTCGTTGGAATAATTCAAAACATCATCGATCGATTACCCAAGGAAAAAACTATGTCCAATCGGTTTAAGTCTGCATGTCTTTTGGGTTTGGCCGTGGTTACTGGAGCTGTAGTTAGCTCTTTTGCCCAGTCTGCCAAAGCCGCTGAAGACTTCAATAATAATTTCGTCCGCTTTGAGAAAGATGTAGCCGTAGAATTCGAGTTTGTCGAATCTCGTGGTGCTTATCAATCTACTTTCGGTGTGATCAACTTGGTAAGTGGTGAAAAAACACCATTGTTAAAAGAAGAAAAGCCTTCTGATGATCCTTCTTTGACTTCTCCTCGCAGCACCGACTTTGTGGGTACTCCTGGCAACACTGTACCTCAGCCCTTAAATGAGTTTTTGTTCAAGGCTGGTCAACCCTACGCTTTTTACTTAGATTCTACTTACCAAGGCAGAGAAGCTGGTACTGTGTACTCCAGCAACAACCGCAACATCAATGCTCAGTTGCAATCTAAAGTCGGTGACTTTGCTGCTCTATCTAATGGTCAGGGTTTAAGCATTGAGTGGGATGATACCGGTTCGGTGCTGTCTCGGCGCGATGATCGCGATTTTAATGACTTTCGTGTAATTGCTGGTGGTAACTCCACCGTTGGCTGTCGGCGCTAAGCTGCTTTTCGCCAATAATCGTTTACTTTGGGCAGGAATATTTTCCTGCCTTTTGTTTGAACGTGCACCACCCGATGCTCCACCTATATATTTAGAGCGTCGGTTTTCTTATCTGTCAGCTAAAAATTTATCAATTTATTTTGGTCGTATTATTTTGGTCGTAGGGCGATCGATAGATCAGCAACATTAGTGCCCGTCACTCCAATCATAACTGCTTGACCTAGCTGCTCAAAAAAGTGATAGCTGTCATGGCGATCAAGATAATCGTCGGCCATGATTTTTTGCGCCTGGGCTATTTCATAGGTTTGAGTCTCAATAATCGCCCCTGCCGCCGGACTGCGGCCATCAATGCCATCGGTGCCAATGCTACCAATCCAAACTGGCGCTAGATAGTTTTGGAGTTCGATTGCCGCCGCCAATACCAGTTCTTGATTGCGACCACCCCAGCCAGAACAATCTGGGGGCAAAGTTACCGTGGTTTCACCACCATAAATCAAAGCTGTGCCCGGAACTGCGGCCTGAATAGCTTGGGCGATCGATCGACCTTGGCTACTGGCTACCCCAGTCATCTGGGTTGTCACAATCTCGGGCTGATAACCCAAGGACTCCAGCAAATTTGATGCCGCCAAACAGGCTTGGTGATTGCTACCAATCAAGGTGTTGTGGGCAGTTGGTCGATTGGTCAGTCCCGAGCCAATAATAGCCAGATCATCTCCGACCACATCCGAGAGAATTAATCCTACGACTTGAGCCGGATTTGCCAAGTCCACTAACCCACCAGCTTTAAGTCGATCGAGGCGCGATCGTACTGCATTCATTTCAATAATATCAGCGCCGCTTGCCAGCAGAGTTTGATAAATTGATCGCAGAGTATTTAAAGAAATTTCTGGGGGTGGATCGATGAGTAGCGCAGTAGCTCCCCCAGAAACCCCCGCCAACAGCACAGTATCAGTGGTGCAGTCTACCAGCAGTTCTCGGACAGCCTGACCAGCCGCCAAACTATCAGTGTCAGGGAGAGGATGATTACCCAGCACTGATCGCCAGTTAGCTGGCATTTTTTGGCCAAGCTGTGGTGAAACTACTAAACCTTGCTGTACTTTGTCTCCCAATAAATCTGCCAAGGTTGTAGCCATAGCGACAGCGGCTTTACCAACAGTTAAAATTCGCAAATCCGGAATAGAGTAGCAGCGATCGGCGATTTTACAGCCATCTACATTAAGCTCTACAAATTGGCGAATTGCTCGATCAGGCTGCACCGCTTGAATTCCGGCCTGAAAAGCCTGCATTAGATGATCGCGCATTTTACTTTATCCAGCGCCAATATGGATGTTTTGATCCTTGATTTTGAATATGTCGAACTCTGGCTTCTAATAGCTGACGCTCACGGGGAGAAACTTTCCAAAGGCTATGACCAATCTGCCATAGCAGGCTAGAAAGAGTCAGCGAGATACAAAAAATCAACCCGGCACCACCACCCCACAGATTAAAAAACAAGCTGTAGCGTAGACCAGTCATGCTGAAATATTCACTCAACTGCTGTAGGCTCGATCTCATCTGCCAACAGCTCCAAGCTCCGACGGTGAGCCAGAGCAACAGTACTAGCAACCACCGCAGATACATATCTATTCGACGTAGCTTGGCAACTTGTTGATCTAGTTCAAATGTCATAATTAGCTGTTGACACCTACTGTTAATGAACTTTGTTTTCGATTCCGCCACCAGGCCAATAGAGTACTGGCAATAAAGATGCTGGAGTAAGCTCCAGCCGTAAATCCAATAATTAGACAAAGGGCAAAAGCGCGTAGGGTTTCACCACCAAAGAGGAAGATCGAAGTCAATGTCAGCAGAACCGTTAGAGTTGTGTTGATCGATCGGCTCAAAGTTTGATTAACGGCATCTTCCACAATGTTATTGATTGGCTCACCAGGACTTGCTGCTACCACTTCTCGAATTCGATCATAGATCACCACGGTGTCGTTCACAGAAAAACCAATGATGGTCAAAATAGCCACCACAAATAGACTGTCTACTTCTAAGTTACTCACCAAACCCAATATGGAAAAAATACCGGTGGTGATAAAAACGTCATGAAATAGCGCCACAAAAGCAAAAAAGGCATAGTCGGGCTGAAAACGAACTGCCAAGTAAGCATAAATCCCTAAAAAGGAGAGAGCGATCGCTAACATCCCATTAGTAAACAACTGCCTGCCAAAAGTTGGACCGATCGTGTCTATTTGAGTTTTCTTGGCATCAAGCTGGCCTATTTTCTCATTGAGGATGCCAGTGAGTTTGTCACGGGCTTCTTGCTTAAGTTCACGACTGCGAATAGAAAAACCAGTTTTACCAACATTTTGGATGGTGCTGCCAGTCAATCCTTGACTATCAGCAATTTGGCGTATTGCATTAATGTCGATCGGTTTGGCGCAATTTTGGGGATTGGCACAATCTAATTCATATTGTAATTTAGTACCCCCGATGAAGTCCAAGCTAGGCCGCAAAGGGGCTTGAAATTGAGTCCAGGAAATCACCATGGCGGTAATTCCTGCCAAAATAATTGCCAGTGATGCCGACCACCAAATTTTACGCTGCTGAATAATTGCAAGTTTCATGGTGTTTCTCCTAAGCGGCAGGTTCAGCAATATTGGGACAAAATAGCTTGGGTCGTTTGCGCAGTTCGGGGAAACCCAGCACCAACAACAGCATAAAAGTTCGAGTACAGGTTAAAGCGGTAAACATACTGACCACTACTCCTAAGCCCAGAGTAAAAGCAAACCCTTTCACTAGACCTGTCCCAAACCAAAACATTGCTACACAGGCAATAATCGTGGTTAAGTTGCCATCGAGAATGCTCGAAAAAGCTCGACTAAACCCCGATTCTACCGATCGATATAGGGTTTTGCCTGCCCGCAGTTCTTCCCTGGTGCGTTCAAAAATCAGCACGTTGGCATCTACCGCCATCCCGATGCTCAGAATAAATCCGGCAATTCCCGGCAGAGTCAGGGTCACTCCGAGTAAGTTAAACACCGCCAAGCTCAAAATGGTGTAGATAATCAAAGATACATCGGCAACTAAACCGGGTACCCGATAGTAAACTCCCATAAAGATTAGGACTAAAGTTAAGCCACCGATCGCAGCTTGAATACTGCTGCGAATACTTTCTTGACCTAGCGTGGCTCCTACAGTGCGGTTTTCGACAATTTCTACCGGTACGGGTAAAGCACCACCCCGCAAGGAAATTGCTAAAGTCTCGGCATCACGAGCCGTAAAATTGCCATTAATGACGGCGTTGCCGCCACTAATACCAGTGAGCTTATACTGGGCATCTACAGTAGGAGAAGAGAGTAAGTCACCATCTAAGAATATGCCAATGCCCCGCTTAGTCCCGGCCAAGTTTTTGGTCAGATCGGCAAACTGTTTACCACCCGTTTCATCAAAGCGCAGCGTCACATCCCAGCCACTGCTTTGCTGTTGAGATTCAGCCTGAGCGGTTTTCAGGTTTTTACCAGTGATTTTGGGTTCGGTAAATGATTCCGCGATTGCTAAATTACTCTTTTGCAAATTCTCTTTGGCAGCTTTAATCGCAGACGGATCTTTAGTCTCAGACTTTTTCAAGCCTTCTAACAAGCCTTTAGCCAAAATGTTTTGTTGACGAGCAGCGCTGAGCGCTGCCTCAGTATCTGGCTTCTGTTCCCGGAAGTCTAGTTGGGCGGTGCCGCCCAAAACTTTTTCAGCTTCTTGAGGGTCACTAACTCCAGGAAGCTGCACCAAAATTTGCCGATTGCCCATGGTTTGCACCAATGGCTCCGAGACACCTAAACCATTCACGCGATTTTCGATCACCTTTTTAATGCTTTCTAGCTCAGGTTCAGAAATTTTAGGAATATCTTTGGTGGGTTTGGCTTCGATGGTTAGCTGCGAACCACCCTGCAAGTCTAGGCCCAAACGCATGGGCATTTTGACTAGTACAGTGATCGCTGCGGCTACCAGCAGCAGAATGAGTCCTAAAATAAGGCGCTGTTTTTGCATAGGAAAAAGTGATGAAAATAAGCGAATCTAGACTCGGCTACCAACCATATTTTTCACCGCTTCCACAATTTGGGGCGGCTGAATGATGGTGAGGTGTTCGAGCTTACCATTGTAAGGGGTAGGAATATCTTGGGAAGACATGCGCAGCACGGGGGCATCTAACTCGTCAAAACAAGTGTCGATAATTGAGGCCGTGAGCTCTGCCGCAATGCCGCCGGTTTTCATGCATTCTTCCACAATAATCACTCGATGGGTCTTTTTGATGGAAGCTGAAATCGTTTCCATGTCCAAAGGCTTGAGGGAAATCAGATCTATTACTTCTGGATCGTAACCTTCTTTTTCTAGCATGGCTACCGCTTGCAGTACGTGATAGCGCATCCGAGAATAAGTCAAAATAGTGACATCTTTGCCCGATCGAACCACTTCAGCTTTATCTAAAGCACAGACGTAATCGGTGTCTGGTAAATCTTCTTTTAAGTTGTAAAGCAGCACATGTTCAAAAAACAGCACCGGGTTGTCATCGCGGATGGCCGCTTTCAGCAGACCCTTGGCGTTGTAAGGCGTAGAGCAGGCCACAATTTTGAGACCGGGCACCGCTTGGAAATAGGCTTCTAGTCTTTGGGAATGCTCGGCACCAAGCTGTTTGCCCACACCACCAGGGCCGCGAATTACCAGCGGAATTTTGAAGTTGCCGCCAGAGGTGTAGCGCAGCATCCCGGCGTTATTAGAGATTTGGTTGAAGGCCAATAGCAAGAAGCCCATGTTCATGCCTTCAATAATTGGTCGCAGACCGGTCATTGCTGCTCCGATCGCCATACCTGTAAAGCTATTTTCGGCGATCGGGGTATCTAGAATGCGCAGATCGCCGTATTTTTTGTGTAAATCTTTAGTTACCTTGTAGGAGCCGCCATAATGGCCCACATCCTCGCCCATGACTAGCACCGCCGAGTCTCTGGACATTTCTTCGTCGATCGCGGCACGAAGGGCATTGAAAAAAAGGGTTTCTGCCATGAATACCAATTGGGAATGTTATTGAAAATTGCTGATTCAATCTCCGATCTTAACTTAAATTCGCCTGCAATCTGGAATATTTCTGGAAGCTAGGCTTGATTTTAATCATCCCAATTAGCAAATCTTTGGCTATAATGAAGAAACAAGGGGCTGTAAAGGTTTCGACGTGTTGGCGAAAGCTGCTCCGTGATACAGGTCGAGAGGGAGTCCACTCTCGTTAATATCGGCTCAAAATAAATATAGATGCAAACAACATTGTACCTTTCGCTCGCAAAGCAGTAACTGCTTAATCTAAACCCCTAAAACCGGTTTCGAGCATTTACAGTTCCGACTCCGTTGAGAGCTGTAGATAAACCCCAACGGATGCTCTACTCAACTGCCTTTGGTCGGCTGAGTAGCTAAGAAACTACCAAAGCATCCTGCGATTCGGGACAATGAATCTCTCCCGCCCTAAGGATTAGAAGGGCTAAACCTGTGAACGAGCGGAAAGTTAATACCCAAGGCGGACGGCAGTTCGACTCTGCCCAGCTCCATTATTTTTGAATAAATAAAATTGAATACTTTCGTTTCCTCTAGAATATGTTAGCGATTCTTGCTATCATGATCGCCTGACGCTACGGTCTAACCCGTAGACTAGCGGATGAGGAAGCTCTTACATGTCTAAAGGTATTGATTTTGGCGGTCGTCCATTCCACTTTTTGGGAGTGGGCGGCATCGGAATGTCGGCATTAGCCTACGTGTTGGCCAAGCGGCAGATTCCAGTATTTGGCTCTGATCTCAAGCGCAACAATATTGTTGAACGCTTAGAGTCGGTAGGCGTAAAAGTTTTTAATGGCCAGACTGCCAGTAATATTGATTCTTTCAAAGACCAGTTACCTCAAGTAATTTGCTCCACCGCAATTAATAAGAGCAATCCAGAGTTGGCGGCAGCCTTGGCCAAAGGCTGTGATATTTGGCATCGATCAGATGTTTTGGCTGCTTTGATTGCTGAGTACAATAGTATTGCGGTTGCTGGTACCCATGGCAAAACCACCACCAGTAGTATGGTGGGTTGCGTCTTAGTTGAGGCCGGACTAGACCCCACCATCATTATTGGTGGCGAAGTTAGTACCTGGGAAGGCAATGCTCGTACTGGTGCCACCGATTATTTGGTGGCTGAAGCTGATGAATCTGACGGTTCTTTGACTAAACACAAGCCTCAGATTGGCATTATTACTAACATCGAACTAGACCATACCGATCACTATGGCAGCTTAGAAGCCGTGATCCAGACCTTCCAAACCTTTGCTGGTAACTGTAAGACTCTGATTGGTTCTTTGGATTGTCCGTTAGTATCTGAGCAAATTAAGCCGGCAATCAGCTATGGCATCCATCCAGACAGTACCGCCGACTATACGGTAAAAGAAGTAGTTTATGGCTCCCATAGCACCAAAGCCCAAGTGTATGAGCGAGGCGTATTATTGGGCAATTTAGAATTACAAGTTTTGGGTGAACACAATCTCAGCAACGCCCTAGGCGCGGTTGCCGCTGCCAGATTCTTAAATGTAGATTTCGCGCCGATCGCCGCTGGTCTATTGACTTTTGGTGGTGCTAAACGCCGGTTTGAGCTGCGTGGTCAACATGGCAATATTAGCTTTATTGATGATTATGCTCATCACCCCAGCGAGATTGCGGTAACTCTGACCTCTGCCAAGCTGCGCGTTCAAGCTCCTAACCGGGTGATTGCTTCTTTTCAGCCGCACCGCTATAGTCGCACCCTAACATTCTTAGCCGGATTTGCCGAATCTTTGGCTGCTGCTGATTTGGTGGTAATTACCGATATCTACAGTGCCGGTGAAACTAACGATGGCCGGGTGAACAGCGAACAGTTGGTGGCGGAGATTAGTAAAATCAATCCTCAGGTGGTTTATAAGGCGACCCTGCCCGAAGTGACCGAGTATTTGAACCAAACCCTGCAAGCTGGTGATATGGCGCTGTTTTTGGGTGCGGGCAACCTCAACCAAATCATTCCAGACGTAATGGCTTTCTACCAAACCTAAATATTTTATGACTCTTTCGATCGACCGCCAGACTGACCCTGCTAGCCTGAAGATCCATCCCCAGGTGGCCTTGGCTAAATTTACGACCTGGAAAGTTGGTGGCCCGGCCCAATGGGCGATCGAACCGACAAATATTGAAGAAACCCAGGCAGCGATCGCTTGGGCAAAAGAAAATAATTTGTCAATCACTTTTTTGGGTGCAGGCTCTAATTTGTTGATTGGTGATACTGGTTTACCCGGATTGGTAATTATTACTCGTCATCTGCGCTGGATCGAAACTAAGTTTGATGCTGAGCTATGTCAAATTGAAGTGGGTGCAGGCAAAATGATTGGTAGCCTCGCTTGGCAGGCCGCCCGCAAGGGTTGGACAAAGTTAGAATGGGCAGCGGGCATCCCCGGTACGGTGGGCGGTGCAGTGGTAATGAATGCTGGTGCTCATGGCTCTTCGATGCAAGATGTGCTGGTTTCTACTCAGGTTTTGAATACTGCCGGTGAGATTGTTACTCTGCAACCGGCAGAGCTAGATTACAGCTATCGCCATTCCAATTTGCAAGGCAGTGATCTATTGGTGATTTCAGCGATTTTACAGCTAGCAGCAGCAGAAAATGCGGCGGCGGTGGTGGGTAAAACCCAAAAAGACTTAGAGCGCCGTCATACGACTCAACCCTATGACCAGCCAAGCTGCGGCAGTGTGTTTCGCAATCCTCTGCCCCAGTTTTCGGCCAAGTTGATCCAAGATGCTGGTCTCAAGGGCTATAAAATCGGTGGAGCCGAGGTTTCTGAGATGCACGCCAATTTTATTATTAACTGCGGTGATGCTACCGCTACCGACATTTTTCAGCTCATCCACTATGTCAAGCAACAGGTTAAGGCTAAATGGGATGTAGATTTAGAGACCGAAGTAAAAATGATGGGGGAGTTTCCAGCTCTGATAGGGTAAGCTAGACTTGAGATTTTATTGAGTGCAATCATGACCCAAGGTAAAGGATTTGGCGGCGGCTTCGGCTTAGGCAAAATGAAGGAGCTAGCCGATGCGTTTAAAAAAGCCCAGCAAGTGCAAGAAGACGCTAAAAAGCTGCAAGAAGAATTAGAGCAAATGGAGATTCCTGGTGAATGTGCCGGTGGATTGGTAAGGGTAGTCCTCAGTGGCAATCAAGAACCACGCAGCATAACCATTAGCGCTGATGCGGCCAGCAAAGGCGCTGAGGAGCTATCTAAGTTGGTATTGGAAGCAATGAATGATGCTTACGAAAAATCCACTGAAACCATGCGTGAGCGGATGGAAGCTTTGACTCAAGGCTTGAATATTCCTGGTCTGTAAATTTTTTGATGGGTAATTTTATGGAGCGGGGCAGGCATTGGGCTTGTCCCGATTAGTTTATGGCTACTAAACTTCTATTTGTTTGTTTGGGCAATATCTGCCGATCGCCTGCGGCAGAAAATATTATGAATCATCTGGTGGCCGCTGCGGGCATCCCGGCGGGTGAAATCATTTGTGATTCGGCGGGCACCAACAGCTACCATATTGGCCAACCACCCGATCGAAGAATGCAGGCAGCCAGTAAAGCGCGTGGCTTACCCACCGAGGGCAAAGCGCGGGCTTTTACGGCGGCAGACTTTGAGGCTTTTGACCTGATTCTGGCGATGGATAACGAGAACTATCACGGTATTAAAAAGCTAGATCCTCAAGGGAAGTATGCAGATAAGGTGAAGATGATGTGTTTTTATGCATCGCGGCACTCCGATAAGGAGGTGCCAGACCCCTATTATGGCGGTGACGCTGGCTTTGACTATGTGATCGATCTGCTGTTGGATGCTTGCGGTGGTCTTCTGGATGAAGTAAAAAAATAAATATTCGATCGATCGCCCCAAAATCTAATTACCATGCTATGATTGTAAATCGTGAGTGGCGCGGGTCGATGCCCGAGTGGTTAATGGGGGCGGACTGTAAATCCGCTGCGAGAGCTACGTTGGTTCAAATCCAACTCGGCCCATTCATGAAAAACAATGCGTCTTGGAGTTTCTTCAAGGCGCATTCAAATCCAATCCGCCTTTGTAGCTCAGTGGTAGAGCACTTCATTGGTAATGAAGAGGTCACGGGTTCAATCCCCGTCAAAGGCTTAAATACAAAATGCTCTGGCAAGGCTACTACACATCAATCTATGTTGTAGTAGCTTTTTTAGATATTGGCCAACATATTGAAAAGCGTGGGACACAGAACATCGATCGACAGGATGCTTCCTTTCGTGTATATTTAAACAGTCGTTTAAATATGAAGACAAAATTCAAACAGTTGGGTAAAATTATATTGGTTGTATACTTCTTTCTCGATTATGACTAGTGGCTTTACAAGGCAAGAAACAATTGCTTTGACGGGGATTGACTCTGGCAGGCTAAGTTATCTTGACCGTACAAAGTTGGTGGTACCTCTAAAGTTTGGAAACCTCAAGCATCCGAAAGTCGTATATGGCTGGCAACAGGTGCTAGAAATCAAAACTATTGAAAGGTTGAGAGAAGAACTATCCCTACAAGAAATCCGCAAAGTACTTAAGTTTTTGCAAGAGCGAGATTATGAACCTACTTTTTTTGTTCATAAACTAGTTTTTGTGAATGCTCAACTTTATCTGATAGAAGATATTAGAGATTTTGGTTTGGTTGTCTTGGAGGCTTCAGGAGAGAGCAAAGGGCAAGTTGTGATCCATGAAATTGGTGCTATTGGTGACATTATGGCTGAACTTACTAAGGAGGCCGAAAAACACCATGTGCTTGATTTTGAGAAACGAGTGGGTATTAAGTCAGTAGGATAGGTCATCAAGAGGGATCAACGTGTTTAGCTCATCATTGTTGGAGGCTGTTGTAGAAAATGCTCAACGTATTTGGAAAATAGAGCCAGTGCGAGGTATTCGGATGCCTGAACCAAATGCTCAGCAGACAGTTGAAATCGACGTATTGTGGACTGATGGTGGTTTGCGACCCAGGGCTAATAATCTTGCATTTTTAATTCAGCAGGTTTCTAATCAAGAAGATTTAGAATTGTGGAAACAGCGATTAAAATCATGGACAATTCGTGGGGGGTTGCTTGTTTCAGATAAACTCCATCTTATCCAGCCTAGAGCTGGTTCTTCGAGTGAAATGGAGCAAGAAATATTAGATTTAGATTCTTGGCGAGAAACTCTAGTCTCACCAAAGCCTCATCTATTTACACCAAAGGCACTTGCAAAACTGCGGTATGGTCAATTGTCACTTGCAGACTTAGAAGAAGATGTTTCTGAAAGAAGTTTTTCATTTTTAGATCGTCAACAAAAACGATTGGGTGAATCATTTCAAGAAGGTATTGATGCAGCACTAAAATTAGTGGATTCTACTAGTTCAACTTCTTCGCGATCTGAAATAAAAGGTCATACTATTCGATTTACTATTGCCTATTTAGCAGCAAGGATTTTACAAGATAAGAACTTCTTTGGTTCTGATAATATTGTTCAATCTGAAGATCCGATCGCTTTATTAGACCGCATGGTAGAAGTTACTAATGGTTTCTTTCACCGTGCGAGAAATTCTGCTGAATTTGTGCCCGATCAAGTTCGTCAAGAATTAGCTGTGTGCATGGGGCAGCGGGTTAGTTTTGTATTAACCGATCATCGTGATGTTGGGAGGTTATATGAAGAAGCAATTAAAAAGCTACCAAGAGAATTAGGCAGTGATGATTGGGGTGACTTAAACCGTCATTATACTCCGGTGAAACTTGCGGAGAAGATGTTGGAGGCTTTGCCATTAGAGCGTCTGCGGCCAGAAGAAAGGTTTATTTTTGATCCAGCATCTGGTTCAGGTAGTTTGCTATTGGCTGCTACTTCTCGGCTTGCTGGAATGACAGATATTCCAATGGGGAAAGATAGTCGCCAAGAATATTTAAGAAGTCATGTTTTAGGTAATGATTTAGATCGCTATGCAAGTTTGGTAGCTCAGCTACGATACTTTCTTGCCAGCGAATCGCTTGGCCTTGCTAGTGAAACATCTAAAATTGCTGACATTTTACCTTTTCCTGCTTCTTTTACAAATAAAGACTACCAAGTAATTTCCAAAGAAAATTCACCAGTACGGCCACGGATTATTGTTGCAAACCCTCCATTTGCCATAGAGGGTAATGTACAGAAGTCATCTGCTTTTGTTGAGCTGGCTATTAATTGGTTACAAAAAGGTGATCAGTTTTCATTTGTTTTGCCAAGTTCTTTTTTGACAGGGGGCAATAAGTTTGGCGTTGCATCTATACGCGAGAATCTAGCTAAAAGTTGTGATTTATTTGAGATTGCACAATGCCCAGTGGGAACTATTGGCGTAAGTGCTAGACAAGATGTTTGCATTGTCTCTGGGACTGTAGGAAAATCTAAATATCATTATTCTATTTCCAGAAAAGTTGTTTCTGGAGCAGAAGTTTCTCCAATAAAAGAAAATGGGTATCTAGGTTCTTCATGGGTTGCAAACGTTGATAGTGATTGGTCTAATATTGTATCTGCACAGATTCATCTATCTGTTCCCACCATTGCATTAGGCAATCTCTTTTTCAT
Organism: Synechococcales cyanobacterium bin59.metabat.ball.084; assembly: GCA_013297675.1. Classification (GTDB taxonomy): domain Bacteria; phylum Cyanobacteriota; class Cyanobacteriia; order Cyanobacteriales; family Chamaesiphonaceae; genus JAAFHZ01. The sequence goes on from JAAFHZ010000008.1 coordinate 51,981, forward strand.
GTTTAATGGTGTAGTGCAAAAGGCAGGGTATCCTCGCGTTTCAGAATGTCCTAAGGATAAAGTATGTAAGCCAACATGGCGAATGACTTGGGGCATTAAAGATGCTCTTTGGGCAAACCCTGCAAATGTTGATATTGAACAGCAATGGGTGGTATATGATTCAATTTCTTTAGAAGGCCCTAGATACAATTTTTCTCACCTATTCGAGAAAAATAAAATTTTAGTTGGTCGCATTGCCAATACGGCATCAAGAAGACCTATCACTGTACATTTAGATACAAAGGGATTTTTCCCTAACAACAGTGTTTGGTGTTTGCTTCCTATTGAAGATGCTCAAAAAACCAATAAGAATTATGACTCAACTGTACAGCCGGAAAATTGGGAAGAGTTTAGTATACAAGAGAAAAAGCTATGGCTGATTGCAATACTTTCTTCAGATTTAGCAGCAGAGTTGTCTATGCCAGGGCGAAGTAATGTTAACTTAACTAAACCTATTCTTTTGCAATTTCCATTACCTGCATTTGTGGATAAATGTGTGATTGAGAAAACTGCTCGAATAATACATCTAGAACAAAATCAGGGTTCTTTACAAGAGATTGATTTGCTACGTCAAGAACTAAATATCTTGGTGGAAGAATCTTATGGAAATCCTACTTGGATCAAACCACAAAGAACCGGTATATCTGCTGAATTAAAAGATTGGAAAGCAGAGCAGAATATTCAAACTAAGACTACTATTGGTCAAGTCTTGAAGATTTCTGAGGATAGCAATCAAATCTATATTTACATTAGTAGACTTATGGATGATGATGAAACTGATGGAGTATGGATTCCTTTGCCTCAAGAACTACCTGGATGGGCATTGGATGGGACTCCTTTTGAAGCTGAATTAAGCCACGATGTCAAAACATTTGAGCAACTGATTCAGCGTCCTTGGGCTTTGAGACGGTTTCGACATACACCACGCTCTTATCTCTCCGATGATGAATTGAATGATTTCTTGGGTGTTTCAGAATTAGAGGTTCCATAGTGACTTGCCAACTTACATTTTTACCTGTTGGTAATGCAGACAGCATCATAATTCAAACAGATAGTTCGATTGTGATTGTTGATCTTGGAAATCTTAATGTTCTTGAAGAATGGCTAGAAAAACATGAAATATCTAAAATAGATAGAATTTATATTACTCATGCTCATGGAGATCACTTCCCCTCATTAATAAGATTAGTAGATTTTATTAATACTTGGAATAGCAGAATAACTATAGAAAAGATTCATTTGCCCTACAACGTAATGAAAATTGCTCATGAAAAGGTTTTAGCTGATAAAGATAATCCCAAAAATCAACGGCTCAATACGGCATTAATACGAATCCAAGAATGGAGTAATAGCAGCACAATTAAATTTTGTCCGATCGTCAGAGATGGTGAAGAATATTCTGAAGGATCTTTGAAAATCAAGGCTTTACATCCAAGCCAACCTCATGTTGAGAATCACCTTGCAATGAGTGGTGGTAAACTCAACGAAATCTCTACAGTTTTACGAATTATTTATGGTGGTTTCTCTGCAATACTTCTCGCTGATATTGAAGGGGCAGGAATCACAGAGTTATTGAATTTTTTAACACTGAACCCATTAGATGCAGCAGCCAATGTTATCAAGATACCACATCATGGAGCGTATCCACTAAATGGTAAAGAATTTGAACATTTATTAGCTTTGATTGATGCAGAGATTGCTATCCTATCTGTAGGGAGTAAGAATTCTTATGGTCATGTTATGCCTGATCTATTTAAAGCTTTAATCTACTTGCAGAAGAATAAGCTAAAATTTGTCTGCACTGAGGTTACACGTACTTGCTGTCATTCAAAAATAGAACGATCAAACATGGGGAAATTAGGACTTTCCAAACCCGAAAAATGTGCAGGAGAAACTACTATCACTGCTGATGTTTTAGGTAAATGGCAATTGAAAACCGAGACTGAAAATCATGCAAGAAAAATCAAGAGCTTATCTTATGCTGCTTGCGATGGTCGTGCAGATATTTAAGATGATTTTAAAAAGGGAATAAAATAATCGAAGCCAAGTAAGAAAAACCAAGCAAACTCAGAGAATGATGTTATGTACATCAAATAGCCATCAGATGTTGTGAAGATATGTGATCGGTCTCATATGATACATCAGTAGTGTCAAGAATTTTGGTGGAATATGAAATATCTAAAGTCTCACATGCCATTATCAACACTAGAATCCTTACTCAAACCATTTTCAGCATTCAGTTCTATCTTGACATGCATAAATCCCCAAAATACCGATCCTTGCAATCAGTAATCGGTGCGACTAGCTTAATTGGTAATATTCTGACTTCATTGGAACTGATCACCACCGCTGGTCTGATTTTTTTGATTTCAGTGCCGATCGTAGGGTCAAAATTGACTAGCCAAACCTCTCCCCGTTGTGGCGAACTTGTACTAGTCATCAATAATATCCCCAGCCATTAGCTCTCTCCATTCATCAGATGACTGGTAATGGGGCAACATTTGCTCTGCTTGTTGGGCAAGAATAGCTCGTCGCTCTGATAAAGGTTTTTTAAGGAAAGCTCGTCGCTCATCTAACGTTAGCTCGATTCTCTCAGAGAGACACTTCGTGAACGGGCTTTCAGATTGACTTTCGCCCAAAATAACAGGAGAAGATAACTTGCTTTTTACTAAGTTTCTCTCGGCAACAGGGAGACTTTCAACCATTTGAACAATCGATTCTACTAATGCAGTATTCATTAAACATCTTCCTTTGCTGACTTAAACTTCGACTGTAAATGTTAGCAGTAGCGCGTTCGAGCTAAACCTTCAACGTCCCGAATATCACTAACTTCCAGACAGCCAATAGCAAGCCGCCAACAATAGTCACAGTCAGACCAGCAGTGACCGATAGCGCTATGCGCGCTCCGAAAGGAATCGCTTCACAAAATCCCAGAACTCGATCGCCTACGGCGCAAGCGAAGCTATCGGCTGCTTCACCGACCATCATTATGGTGAATTTGGGAATCCCAGTATTTTGATTAACAATGTGGAAGCAGCCCCCAAAATAATCGTGACCAGTGTTTGCCATCTTGATTTTTCACCCGATCATCTAAGCTAGATAGTTTCTGATCGATCGCTTTAACATCACCGCTCAATTCAGCAAACTTAGTTTCCCGACAGATTTATTCTTTTAAAGTGAATGATTAATTCAGCAAAAAGCCCCTCTTTACAGAAGGGCTTTTTGTCTATCAGAAGTTAATCAGATTAACCGTTGATGGAAGGAGCAGTTAAAGCTACAGGAGTTGCTTCACCAGCAGCCAAATCCAAGGGGAAGTTGTGAGCGTTGCGCTCGTGCATTACTTCCATACCTAAGTTGGCGCGGTTGATGATGTCAGCCCATGTGTTGATAACGCGGCCTTGAGTATCAATTACCGAAGAGTTGAAGTTGAAACCATTGAGGTTGAAGGCCATGGTGCTTACGCCCAGAGCAGTGAACCAGATTCCGACTACAGGCCAAGCACCCAACAAGAAGTGAAGTGAACGGCTGTTATTGAAAGAAGCGTATTGGAAAATCAGACGACCGAAGTAGCCGTGAGCTGCAACGATGTTGTAAGTTTCACCTTCTTGACCAAATTTGTAACCGTAGTTCAAAGACTCAACTTCAGTTGTTTCACGAACTAGTGAAGAAGTTACAAGTGAACCGTGCATAGCAGAGAACAATGAACCACCGAATACACCAGCTACGCCGAGCATGTGGAATGGGTGCATTAAAATGTTGTGCTCAGCTTGGAATACGATCATGAAGTTGAAAGTTCCGCTGATTCCCAAAGGCATACCGTCGGAGAATGAACCTTGGCCAATTGGGTAAATCAAGAATACTGCGGTTGCTGCTGCTACTGGAGCGGAGTAAGCAACACAGATCCAAGGACGCATACCTAGACGGTAAGACAGTTCCCACTCACGACCCATGTAGCAGAAGATTCCGATTAGAAAATGGAATACTACTAATTGGTAAGGACCACCGTTGTACAACCACTCATCTAAGGAAGCTGCTTCCCAGATGGGGTAGAAGTGTAGGCCGATCGCGTTAGAAGAAGGAATTACTGCACCGGAAATAATGTTGTTTCCGTACATCAAGGAGCCAGCTACAGGCTCACGAATACCATCGATATCTACTGGAGGAGCTGCGATGAAAGCAACGATGAAGCAGATGGTTGCAGAAAGCAAGGTGGGGATCATGAGAACGCCGAACCAACCTACATAGAGGCGATTCTCTGTGGATGTTACCCATCCGCAGAAGCGATCCCATACATTGGCGCTTTCGCGCTGCTGTAAGATTGTTGTCATTTTATGATTCCGGTATGAATGTGTTTCTTGCGAAACGGTTTTTATTTGTATGTCTCTACCTTAGAAGCAAAATTAAGGAATGTAAAGGAAACCGTCATTTGTTGAAAGCATCATTCTCATCAGGTTTGATTATCAATAGGGATCTACAAAATGCAATCCTTTGCTAGCAAAGGCTTTGATGATTTTCAGGACTTCTGGCAATGTTTGCCTAAAAGCTTTTAGAATTCAAAAGGCAAAGTTTTAGGGTGAAGTATGAGCGATCGAGCAACGTCTGCACAGAAAAATCGAATTTTGATATGGCATCGACAAGATCTACGGGTAGCCGATCATGCTCCGTTGGCGCAGGCCGCAGCAGAAGGTGCTGAAGTGGTGGCGCTGTATTGCTTTGATGATCGAGCATTTGGTTCTACTCCCGCAGGCTTTGCCAAAACTGGAGCCTTCCGCGCCCAATTTTTGATAGAGAGCGTCGCCGATTTGCGTCAGCGATATCGCTCTTTGGGTGCAGATTTATTAGTACGGCGAGGAAAAACAGCCGAAATAATTGCTTTGTTGGTTCAAGAATTAGAGATTGACCGGCTATATTTTCATACTTATCTGACTAGTGAAGAGCTGTCGATCGAACAGGCTGTCATCTCCCAGCTCCAAATCCCCCATCGCACTTGGTGGGGGCATACTCTATACCTACCCGAAGATTTGCCATTTAAAATTAGCGAACTGCCAGAGCTATTCACCAAATTTCGTAAAACAGTCGAAGCTAGCACCACAAAAGCCTCTCCAAAAATTCGTCGGCCATTAGCTGCGCCTCAGAGTTTATCGAAAGTGATGGCAGATCCTGGAGATCTGCCGGTTCTGGCTGATTTTGGTCTGGCGTTGCCCCCAGTAGATAATCGAGCAGTTCTGCGGTTTCAAGGTGGTGAAACGGCAGGAATGGCTAGATTACAGCAGTATTTCTGGCAGCAAGATTTGTTAAAGAAATACAAGGAAACCCGTAATGGCATGGTGGGCGCTGACTATTCCTCGAAGTTTTCACCCTGGCTCGCTTTGGGGTGTTTATCTGCTCGATCGATCTATGCCGAAGTTCAAAAATATGAGCAGGAGCGAGTCCAAAATGATTCTACCTATTGGTTGATTTTTGAGCTGCTCTGGCGCGATTACTTTGCTTTTATTGCAGCCAAACACGGTAACAAAATTTTTCAAGCTAGTGGGCTGCGTGGGCTTAGTATCCCTTGGAAGCAAGACCAGCAAAGATTTGACCTGTGGTGTGCAGGCAAAACTGGGTTTCCATTAGTAGATGCCAATATGCGAGAATTGGCGACCACTGGGTTTATGTCTAATCGGGGGCGACAAAATGTAGCCAGCTTTTTAACCAAAAATTTAGGGATAAATTGGCGCTGGGGTGCAGAGTGGTTCGAGTCTTTATTGATCGATTACGATGTGGCCAGTAACTGGGGTAACTGGAACTATACCGCAGGTGTAGGCAATGATGCCCGAGGCTTTCGGTTCTTTAACATTTACAAGCAGGCTAAAGACTATGATCCTCAAGGGCAGTATGTAAAGCTATGGCTCCCAGAACTAGCCGAAATTCCAGCAGCAAAGGTGCACGAGCCGAATAAATTATTGCCTGTAGAACAGCAGCGCTTTAAAGTCAGAATTGGAGTAGATTACCCCCAGCCAATTGTTGATTTATTCAAATCTGCAGCAGCTAACGAAAAAATTTACGATGCAGCTCGCTAAAATTAGCTGAGTGGTTGCTATAGAATATAATTTTTGCTCAGGTCGTGATTATTAGCAGTCCAAGACTTTCCCAGCAAGAGCCAAGCCAGACAAAAAAGCTGATTCAACAAAAGGGAGCGGAATGTGAGAAGTTTTGACTTAGATGGTAAAAAACTAGACTGGCTGGCATTTTCCGGCACGAATTAAGCCAACTCTTTTAGCGATCGCCTCATCTCTGGTGTAAGGTCCCCATTTTTCGCTAGCAGCAGCCACTAAAGTTAAGTTTTCAGTAACAACGCAGGTCTGATCAAAGTTTTTCACAATATACCAAGTCATCGTAAATTTTCCTGTAGTTTTTTGTTAAGCTGCTGAGAATTGATCATGCTGGGAATCACACAAGTTAATGGTGACTTCATAATTAATCCATATTCAATGCCCTGAGCCACCGCTTGATAAGAAGCTTCTAAAATATTGTCAGAAACCCCGATCGTTGTCCAGCGATCGACTCCATTACTAGACTCCACCAACACCCTCGTCACCGCTGCGGTGCCAGCATCACCATCTACGATGCGAACTTTGTAATCGGTTAAATGGAACTGGTTGATCGCTGGATAAAACTGGCTTAGAGCCTTGCGCAACGCTGCATCCAGCGCCGATACCGGGCCATTGCCTTTGGCTGCCGCCAGAATTTCTTGGCCATCTACCGAAATTTCGATCGTTGCCAAAGAATGTTGCTGACTCGCGATCGAGCAGTGCACTTGAAAACCCTGGATTGTGAAAATAGTCGATCGTTGCCCCATTACTTCCCGTACCAGCAATTCAAAGCTGGCCTCGGCTCCATCAAATTGATAGCCCTGATGCTCTAACTCTTTCAACTTAGCCAAGATTTCTCGACTGCGGTGATCTTCTTTGGTTAGCTCCAGTCCCATATTTTTGGCTTTGATTAACACATTACTAAGTCCCGACTGTTCAGAAATAGCAATGCGGCGCTCGTTACCTACCGATAGCGGGGGGATATGTTCGTAGGTGCGAGAATCTCTTTCTACCGCCGAGACGTGAATGCCGCCCTTGTGGCTGAAGGCGCAGCGTCCCACAAAAGCAGCGTAGTCGTTAGGAGCGACGTTGACTATTTCGCTGACCGATCGACTTAATGCTGTTAGCCCAGTTAAGTCTGGCAGGCAGTCATAATTTAGCTTGAGTTGCAGGTTGGGAATCACCGCACAGAGATTGGCATTGCCACAGCGTTCTCCATAGCCATTGATAGTGCCTTGTACCATAGTGGCTCCGGCGGTGATGGCCGCGATCGAGTTAGCCACGGCTAATTCGCAATCGTTGTGGGCATGGATGCCATACTGATACTGGGAGCCAATTTTTTCTTGAACCTCCACTACGATTCTAGAAATCTCTGTTGGTAAAGTCCCACCGTTGGTATCGCAGAAAACCAGCCACTCTGCGCCAGCTTGCAGGGCGGTTCTTAGAGTATCTAAAGCATGGTCAGGATTAGCCAAATAGCCATCAAACCAGTGCTCGGCATCATAAATTACCCGCCGACCTTGGGAAACTAAAAACTCGATCGAGTCTTGAATCATCGCCAGATTTTCTTCTAGAGTGGTCTGAAGACCGGTGGTAACATGTAAATCCCAAGATTTACCAAAGATTGTTACCCACTTGGTTTCAGCAGCCAAAATCTTGGCGAGCATGGCATCGGTGGCCGCATGACCACCGGGACGACGGGTGGAGCAAAAAGCTACGATCTCAGCCTGCTGTAACGGTTCAGCTTGGAGGCAGCGAAAGAATTCGCCATCTTTGGGGTTCGCTCCTGGCCAGCCACCTTCAATCCAGGGAATACCTAATCGATCGAGCTGATGAGCAATCTTGAGCTTATCTTGTACCGATAGAGTCAACCCCTCACGTTGAGAGCCATCCCGCAAAGTCGTGTCATAGATTTGAATTTGCATTACTCATTCATAGATTTATAAATTGCCACTGATGAAGGCGATTGACCGCTGAGATAGCGGAAGACCCAAAACTTAAAGACCGTATCTAAAATTACCGGAAAAGTGGCAATAAATAAGGAATTAAAGCTGCGGTTTTCGGCAATGCCCCAATGGTCAGCCATGCCCGCTAAAACTACTTCCCAACCGTGAGGTGAGTGAAAACCCACGAAAACGTCTGTAAACAGAATAATCACAAAGACTTTAGCCGAATCACTCACCCCTGACACGATCTCATTCATGAAACTTAGCAAGCTGGTAATTTGGCGCTTGCTGCGAGTTAAGAAAAAAATAAAGGCTGATACTGATAAGAAATCAGCAAACCAGTTTTTTACGGCATTGGTACTTTGACGGGTAAAAGATTTCCGAATTTGCTTCGCTTCTTGTTTGACTTTGGTTTCTAATTCCTCCTCAGAGAGCGGCGGAGTCACTCCTGTTAAAGATTGAAATTTGAGATGTCGCTCAAATCGTTCTAGGTCTTCTAGGGCTTCTTTTTCTAAATTACTGTTGATGAAAATATTTTCGCGATGGGCTTGAGGATAGTAGGCATCGACGATCGGGCCAATCACTAAGAATTTACTCATGAAATGCACCAGTAAAGGAATCAGCAACATGGTCAGAACGAAGCGGAGGGAATTTTTGGTCAGATCTTTAGATGCTCGAAAAGTGCTGACAATTTCTTGTTCGGCAGCAGGACTGAGATCTTGACGAATTTTTTTGAGAGTGTTAACTACCGTGGTATCAATCAGCAGATTGTTTTTACCGGGTGGTTTAGGTTGGTCAAAATTAATAAAAACTGGTTGCTTATTTACAGGTGCTGGCGTAGGTGCTGGCTTGGTGCTGTATCTGGCCAAGATCCAATCAATAAATTGCAGTTTTTCTAAAACCAGAGCTTCAGTCTCAATATCTGTGCCATAGGGGCTATCTGGGGCATCATTTTTACGGGCATCGATCGAGCGGCTAGTTTGAAACTCGGTGAGTCGCAGTTTGGCAATGCGCAGATATTTTTGCAGATCAGCGCGGAGGTAAGTGGGCAACTTAGGATCATGCTCCTCAATTTTTTGGCCACCGTTCTCGTCTTCGATCGATTGTACTTTCAGAGCGGCTTTATAAGCTTCGTCCAGTGCCCGATCGGGGGTGCGAAAGAACCATTCGTTGACATCTTGCCAATAGCCAGAGAGTCCAGCAAACATAAATTTCTGAGATTAAGGATTTCTGAGATTAGGGTGTCGATCCGTCTGGGCGGTTGCTCGATTCAATGAGCTTAGATATTGCATTATAGTAGCTTGAGAGTAAAGGAACGAATCTATGGCCACTATCCTGACTAGCACTGTATTTGCTGCTGAACCTAAAGTATTGGTGCCAGATGATCGTCGATCGATTTGGTACAACGGCGAATCGCGCAGCGGCAAAACCCAGCGGCTGGTAGATGCGGCGGTAGCCTGGTTGCCCCAGCTTAGCCATCAGGTTAACTCTCGGCAAATGCTGCTGCTGGCGGCTAATGATGAAAATAAGCAGAGTTTGCACGATCGAATTTCTTTGGCTACAGCCGGTCGCTACCCGATTCGGGTACAAACTCCTTTAGGGTTTTTGCAAGAGCAGGTGCATCTTTTTTATCCTTGGGTTGCCGAAGCTGGTAATTTGCCTGGGGTGACACCGATTCGGCTGCGACCAGAGACGGAGCAGGCTTTGGCCACTCGTCTTTGGCAAGCAGATTTACAAATGCAGCCTTGGCAGTCTTGGGGGGTGAGTGAGTACCGACTGGTGCGCAGACTGTTAGATTTAATGCAGTTGGCCGCCAATGGCCTAGTGGAGGTTGCCGAAATTCCCGATAAGTTGCAGCTAGCTTATGGCCAAAATGATTTGTTTCCCTCAATAGGAGAGCTGATTGCTACTTGGCAAACTTGGTGCTTGGAGCGGGGATTTTTGACCTATGGGCTATCCACCGATTTATTTTGGCGCTATTTGTGGAACCATGCAGAATACCGGGCTTACTTTGCTGATCGCTATGGGGCGGTAGTGGCCGATGATGCCGATGATTATCCGGCGGTGATTTATCCGGTGTTAGAGAGTTTTCTGGATACTCCGGCATCTAAAGTAGCTATTAGCTATAATCCTCATGGTCAAATCCAATTGGGCTTAAAGAGTGATCCACAGCATTTGTTGAAATTGTGCCAGCGCTGTACCGAGGAGACTTTGCCGCCGGTTGCTCTGGCTTTGCAACCAGCCGGAGATTTGTTAAATGACATTGTGACAACCGTGAACGATCCGAGTTACTGGTTAACTTTGCCACCCAATATTCAAGAAATTAGTCGGCGGACTAGAGGCGAACTGTTGCGGGCAGTGGTAGATAAAATAGCTGTATCGATCGAGGCCAATCAAATTCAAGCTCAAGATATAGTGATTATAGTGCCCGGTTTAGATAATATTGCTCGCTATACTTTGACAGAAACCTTGGCGGCTAGAGGGATTGCGGTAAAGGCATTGAATGATCAGCGACCTCTATATAGTTCTCCGGCAGTGCGATCGATTCTCACCATCTTAGCTTTGAGTTTACCCGGATTAGGGCGAACTATTGGGCGCGATCGAGTAGCTGAGATGTTGGTGGAGTTATCTAGCTATCGGTTGCCGGGAGGAGCTTTGGCACAGGCGATCGATCCAGTCCGCGCCGGATTGCTAGCCGATCATTGTTATAGTCCTGATGCCGAGCAGCCGGTGTTACAGCCATTAGAGAGCTTCCCCCGCTGGGATCGGCTGGGTGCTGGGGCTGCGGCTAGCTATCGCCGCATTTGGGAATGGGTGCAGTCGCCGCCTACTAACGCTTTAGGGATTATGGATGGAGCGATCGGGGAGTTTTGTGAAAAAGGTGAACTGTTGACGCTCGATCGGCTCACTGCTCTGCGGGCTTTGATCGAAACTGCCCAGCACTATTGGCAGGTAATGCAGCGAGTTGATGGGCAAGATTCAGAATCTAGCTTAGCTGAACAATTTATTGGGTTGTTACAACAGGGCACTGTTACGGCAAATCCTTATCCCACCAGTCAATTGGGCGCGTTGGCACAAGGTGTGACCCTGGCGAATATTTTCCAATATCGCTCCAGCAAAAAAACGCACCGCTGGCATTTCTGGTTAGATGTGGGTTCAGAGCTATGGGCAAAGGGCGGATCTGCCTCGCTCTACGGTTCCCAATGCTTTTTGCAAGATTGGGACGGTCAACCAATTAATGCCGAAACCGAAGAATTACTCGATCGACAGCGCCTCGAAAGAGTTCTGCGCGATCTCTTACAGCGCATAGATGAGCGCCTATATCTCTGCAACAGCGACCTGGCAGTTAACGGCCAAGACCAAGTTGGCCCATTGTTAACATTGATCAGCCGTATCACCCCGCATCATTAATCACCCGTCCGCTGGGGATGTCGGTTTTGATCGATCGGCTGAGGGTCAATAACCGCAACAGGTATCAAAACCCATGCTTTCTAAAATCATGTCGCTGACGGCGTTGGCTACGGTGAACTCGCCGTAAAAGCTCTCGGTGAAATTAAAATTCTTCATCTCGATGATAATGGCGATCACCAGCTCTCCCAGATCGTTTTCGCCTTCCATCCGATGGCGCATAAAAATTTGGGCACAGCGATCGGCGATGCTTTCGTTTACGGCCTCGGGCAAGTATTCGTTATCTAGCCACATGTGCAGCTTGTGGCGTAGCCAGCTCCGCTCGATTTCCGGGTCAGTGGAAGGTGGCAGTTCGATCGGGGCGATTGGTTCAGCCATGGCGTTTACCCAACAGTGTGCTTTTAGTTTAGTATAGACGGTTATATTATTGCCGGTCGGCTTCATGATTTTTTAGATCTACATATTGCTAGGGTTGGCTAAAATTTGCAGAATAAATCTACGCGCAATTATAAGATATTACTAACAGGCGCTCTGTCTTTGGTGGTAAAGTGTGGAGCGGCGATCGCCAATATTGTTTCTTTGCCCTTACTAGCTCAGTATTTAGGTCAAGAGCGCTTCGGAGTGTGGTTAGTAGCAAGTTCTTTTTTAACTTGGTCTAGTATTGCTGATTTAGGCTTGGCAAACACTCTTAAAAATAACTTGGCTGAGGCTGATGGACAGGGTGATGTCCAGCGGGCAATTCAAGCAATTACTAGTACGATCTTTGCGGTCTGTGGTTTGACGGTTATTTTGTTGGCAGCGCTACTAGTGGCCAATCCGTTTATTCCCTGGATGAGAATTTTCAATGTGCGGCAAGGCTGGGCAGAAATTAGTGCTTTTGGATTGGTCTGTAGCTTATTATTTGTGGCCAGAATTCCTTTAGCGATTCCCAATCAAGTCTATAGCGGTTATCAAGAAGGCTATTATTACCAAGTAATCAGCGGCGTGACTAGTCTGCTGGCGTTGATGATGTTGGGTTTGGTAACAAAACTCGGCGGAGATTTATCAGCTTTAGCTTGGGCATTTTTTGGTACATTGATGGCTGCTGATGTTGTGGCTGGTTTACATTTATTTGGGCGACATCGACCGGAACTGTTTCCTCATTGGGAAAATTTTGATCTAGCTACGGCATTTAAAATTATTCGCAGTGGCCTACAGATTTGGGTGGCGCAGATTTCTTCGATCGCGGTTTTTCAGACTGATTTAATTATTGTTACGCAGCTTTTCGGTGCGTCAGAGGTGGCCATATATGGTTTAGTTCTGCGTCTGTTTACGACTATTTCTTTCTTGCAAGGAGCTTTTTTGAATCCACTCTGGCCTGCCTATGCTGAGGCTGCCGCTAGGGGCGATCGAGCTTGGATTATTACTACTTTTCGGCGAAGCGTTGTGATTGGTTTGGCTATGTCTATGATGGTTGGTGGTGTCTTGGTGATCGTTAATCCCTATTTGGTGAAGATATGGATTCACCGACATGCTCAGGCAGACCCACTATTGTTAGCAGGGATGTGGAGTACCGCAGTTTTAATTACAGTAAGCAGTGCGATCGCTATTTTGGCTAATGGCTTGGGAGAAATTCGTTCTCAGGCAATTTTGGCACCAGCCTTTGCGTTGTTTAATTTAGCGTTGTCGATCTTGTTGGGTAGATGGTTGGGTGTGGCCGGGGTGACTATTGCTACTTCGATCGGGGTGTTGATTTTTTCAATTTTGCTGGTGGGTGGCAATTTGTGGGCTGGTGTTCGATCGGGGGTGGTTTTGCCTCGGCGATTTTGAAAATGTCAGGCTGGGGATTTCGGTGGGGGCGGGTTTTGTTGCTGTGATTTGATTTTTGAAAATGTCAGGCTGGGGATTTCGGTGGGGGTGGGTGGGTTTTTATTGCATGTTTTTGTACTTTGTCTAGGGTTTTGGATGAACCCACCCCTACGTGGGGGATCATATGGGGAATTGCGCTGGGGTGGGCGATGATGGTTTTATATGCGGCCAAAACGTCTTTTGCGCTGTTGGTAAACTGTTAGGGCTTTTTGTAATTCTTGTTTATCGAAGTCTACCCAGAGGGTTTCAGTAAAATACATCTCGGTGTAGGCTAGCTG
>JAAFHZ010000080.1 GCA_013297675.1 Synechococcales cyanobacterium bin59.metabat.ball.084
ATCATTGTAGAAATCGAAGTACTTCTCCAATTCCCTCAACGCTTCTATGACTGATGTATAGCCTTTGAGATACACTTCCTCATATTTTACTGAACGCCATAATCTCTCGACAAATATGTTGTCTAATGCTCTTCCTCGGCCATCTTGGCTCACTAATATCCCCTCTTTTTCCAGTCTGCCTGTAAAGGCTGTACTGGTAAATTGACTTCCTTGATCAGTGTTAAATATCTTGGGCGTGTTCTGAGCTAAAGCCTTCTCCAAGGCGCTCAGGCAAAAGTTCATATCCATAGTGTTGGATAATTCCCAAGATAATACATATCGGCAACGTGCCACGCACGCTTCCGAGGCGACCTCGGAAGAACGTGAAGCACTGTACCAATCGATGACTGCCACTAAGTAAACGTATCCTTGCGGTAGTGGAATATTAGGTAATATCTGTGCTCCAGACTTAGTTCGGGGCCGTGATTTCTGCCTCCTTTAAAAGATATGGATACTTTCTTACATTGTCTTGGGGTTTGCTGAGATTTGGTTTGGGATAGATGGCTTCTAGACCCATCTTTCTCAGCAAACGTCTGACCCAAGCAGTCATTTTACGCACGCCGTAGAATGGCCTTGCTGTATACTGTTTGTCTAGCATCGCCATCAGTCTCAGGTTTTGCTCGGTTTCTGGTTGAATTTCATAGTAAAAACTAGACCTGGCCAGACCTAGCAGTTCACACTGCTGACTAATAGAAATTGATAAATTTCCAGGTTCAACCAGTGTCTTCTTCTCAGCTACTAACAATTCCAGATTTTTACGTGCCGCTCACGAGCCTGAGGAAACCTCAGGCTACGCGAAGCACTGCTTTTTCACCCAGTCCAGCTCCACTTTGAGCTGACCTATCTGCTGATACAGAGTTGCCGTAAGCTCCTCTTCATTTTTTTGTTTTTGACCTCTATTTGTTGCAAAAAGGGTTGGAACTCCTTCTAGCAGTTGTTTTTTCCATAATGTTATTTGTGTGGGATGCACCTCCGATTCAGTGGCTATCTCATTAATTGTTTTCAAGCCCTTAACTGCTTCTATGGCAACTTTGGCCTTGAATTCTGCACTGTGTTTTTTTCGTTGCATTGTTTAAATTCTCCAGACGATCATTGTGGTGATGTTTGGCAGACTTTCTATCTTAACCCATTGTCCGAAATATAGGGATCATTATACCGTCATTCCATACCAGTATCAATCGACCTTCTTTGTTCTGGATTCCAACTTTCATATTTTTGAGCGGTGTAAATTTTGTCCACCGATAACCACTCTCCAAAAGCCTTATTGACAATACGAAAGGCTCCAGAGAGAATTTTTATCTCCTAGGAACCTTCCATAGTCTTAATTTCAGCCCAATCGGAACGGCGGGATTTGAACCCACGACCCCTACTACCCCAAAGTAGTGCGCTACCAAGCTGCGCTACGTCCCGACATCGGCCTCCCATCATAGCAAACAAATGTGCCCATCGCAACCAAAACAAAATCCAAATACCATCAGCAGGTCATTTAATCGGCCTTTTTTACTGATTCTTGCTGTTCTCTTTGTCCTTCCCAGCGATAGAGAGTCACCATGAGAGCTACTACTCCTATTTGCAGAGCCAAGTTAGGGATCGTAGTTTCTAGTTCACGGCCAGCAGCTAATCTGGCTAAAAATACTACCCCACCAATAAACCCAGAACCAGCAAAGGCTAAGTAAAAAAAGCGGCGCAGAGTACGATAGGGAGATTGAGCTTCGGCCTTGAGGCGACGATAGAGTTCTGGGTCGATCGAAGATTTATTAGCCATAAGAGCTTATTAATATTGCTTTACAAGGATAACGCTGATATGAGCCAGGGGTGAAATAATCGCTCCCTGAAATTTGATCATTCCATATGGAGCATTGGTTTTAGAGCAAGCGCAAAATTTCTTGCGCCATTTTGGCGGCGGCACCTTTGCCACCCACCCTCTCTTGACCGTGCATTGAGCAGTATCTCAACCTGACCGGGTCGGCTAAAGTTCGATCGATCACCTCGGCTGCTGTTTGAATGCTCTGAGCATCAGCGGGCTTAGTACCAATAGTTTCGATCGAGTCTCCCAACAATCGCATTTGCGCCTCAGCAAAACTGTAGGTAAACTGCGGCCCGGCACCGGGCAACTGCACAATCGGTTTACCCAAACCTACGGCCTGTTCGATCGCCGTGCCAGCCATCCCACAAACCAAATCACACTGCTCTAAAATATCAGCAAAAGCATCAGTCGCAAAACCAACTTTTAGCTTCAAAGACGGATAGTAAAGCTGATTTTCGCCACATTCCCAGCCTTCGGCTTTGGCTACTGCTTGTAGTGAGTTTGCGTCTCCTACTATAAAGTTGGGAGTCAGAGCTAGCCACATCTGCGGCTGCATGGGCAGACGAGATAGTTCGATCGCCAGCCGCAGCAAAATCACCAAATTGTTTGCCGCTTCGGGCAGCCGACTACCGGGCAACATCGCTACCATTGGATATTGAGCATTAAGCTGTAAATCGCGGCCAGAGGGAATCAAGGCATCCATAAAGGGATTTCCCCAAAAGTTCGATCGCTTGAAGCCGCGTTTACGCAATACTTCGGTAGTAAACAGATCCCGCGTAAAAATTTGCTTACACCGATCGGAGGCAATTAAGGCATCTTTAATAGGAGCAATGCGCAACCGACCTTCATAATGAGCAGAACAAGAACTCAATAAAGCCAAGTAAGGACATTTAGTGAGAGCAGCAATACCCAACACCACCTGATCGCCAGTGACAAAAATCAAATCAGCATCTTGGCAGTATTGCCGTACTGCCGCTACTTGCTGCCACAACCGCCCAATCAATCCATCGAAAACATCTGCTACCAACAAGCGCTTATCCATATAAGAAAATCCCCCAGAAGGCATTTCAGACTTAGTTGGCCCAATAATTGGAATGTTTAACTGCCGATAGGCATTCCCTGCTCCAACGATCGGCATTGCCCCAATTTGGACGGTGGGATCTTGCAAATGCAGTGCCTGCGCTACCATGCTGCCGTTGACATCTTCGCCATGGCCGTTGCTGAGAAATAGTACTTTTTTAGGCATGGAACTCTAGAAACAAACTTCTGGCCATCATCTGAATGTATGGATTAAGCACATTCAGCCAGATCCTAGCATGGTCAGATATTCTGAGCACATCACCAAGGTAACTTAGTACCATCCCAGTTGAAAAAGGTGCCACTATCGGGGCTTTCTAGTCGGTTGATGACAGTGAGCAGTTGAGAGACAGTGCGATCGACCCCAAATAATTTGCCCTCGGGCACATTGGCCTGAAAAGGCTGAGAGAGATCGGTATCAGTGGTACCAGGATGAAGTAAAACTACGATCGAGTTTGGGCAAGTGCGGCGATATTCGATCGATACATTGCGCATCAACATATTCAAAGCCGCCTTAGAAGCCCGGTAGCCATACCAACCACCCAGTTGATTGTCACCAATGCTGCCCACCTTGGCTGAAATACTGGCGAAAATCGATTTCTCTGGATGCTTAAACAAGGGTACTAAATGCTTAGCCCACAGCACCGCGCCAATACTGTTGGTCTGAAAATATTGCAGCAGTCGATCGCTCTCAATGTGGCGCAGGCTCTTTTCGGGTTGCAGTTGCTCGGTATGTAAGATCCCCACACAGTTCACCACCAAATGTAAGGAGCCAGCTTCTTGCATAATTTTAGCGACGGCGGCAATTTGGTCTTCGATCGTCACATCTACTTGCAAGCATTGCAAACGATGATCCTGAATTTGCAACAGGGGACTAGTAACCTGCCGATATGTAGCATAGAGCTTAGTAACCTGCTGATCTGCCAGCAACTGCCGCACAAACTCTAAACCAATGCCCCGACTGGCTCCAATAACTAACGCAATTGTCATACTTACCGTATATTTTGTGAAACAGTGTATTTTCGTGAAGTTGCCCGATCGAGCTGAAGAGATTGCCCGACAATAGATTGTAAGAGAGATTTAAAAATCTTGACCGGTTGATCTAGATTCAATAAGCAGATTCTCATAAGGGAGCCAATTATGTTTGACAAAATCTTGGTAGCTTTAGACGACAGTGTATTGGCCACAAAAATTTTGGACGAAGCGATGCTGATGGCCGAAAAGCTAGGTGCAAAATTAATGCTGCTCCATGTGCTCTCCCCGCTGGAAACTGAAAGATTGGGAATACAGCCCGGTGGCATGGGTATTGAAAGCTTCTTTCCGATTTTAAATGAGCAAGCCATGCGCCAGTATGCCGTGGAGTGGCAAGCCTACGAAGAACATGGGATGGCACAGCTTCAAGGGCATGTGCGGATGGTAGCAGAGCGCGGTATTGCGGTGGAATTTGAGCAAACCATGGGAGATCCGGGGCAAAGCATCTGTAACGTTGCCCAAAAATGGGGAGCCAACCTAATTTTGATGGGTCGCAATCGCAAATCTGGCATTAGTGAGTTATTTTTAGGTAGTACTAGCAACTATGTGCTGCATCATGCTCCTTGCTCAGTCTTGGCGGTGCAAGCACCATTGCCAGCTAAAGTAATCAATCCAGAACCAGTCACCGCCTATGAGTGAGTATTATCAACAGGGATTAGAAAAAGCTAAAGCTCAAGACTATTCAGGAGCTTTAGCAGCTTTTGAAATGGCTTTGATCTCTAATCCCAACTGGGCAGAAGTGCATTATCGACGCGGTTTGGTTTACTTTGATCTCAATGACTTGATGGCAGCAGTAGCTGACTACACTAAGTCGATCGATCTAGATCCCCGCCAACGAGATCCCTACTATGCGAGGGCCTTAGTAAGACTGATGTTGAAAAACTTTAGTGGTGCTTTGGCCGATATCGAAAAAGCAATTTTGTTTGGTCGAGACTATGCCCCTAGCTATCAGCTCAAAGGAGTAATTTGCCAGAAACTAGGCCAGCGAGCTGATGCTATTCAAGCTTATAAGTTAGCAGCCAGTCTGTACCTCAAGCAGCAAGACACCGCCAACAGTCGAATTTGCTTACAGAAAGCCGAGGAGCTAGTACCACCGGCACCAGGGGCAGTGGTGAATTCTGATTTAAGCTATGCTGCAATAATTGCTAAGGCTGAAACAGGTGATTTGTGGGGGGCAAACCAAGATGCCGACAATGCGGTACGCTCCAATCCTCAAGATGCTCGGGCTTATTGCTGTCGAGGGATAATTTATAAGCTGCGAGATAATTTGGCGGGGGCTTTGGCCGACTATAACACGGCGATTCGTTTAGATCCGGGCTGCAACGCCTATTTGTATCGGGGTAAAATGCGCCAGCAGATGGGTGACTGGCAAGGAGCGATCGATGACTTTGTGCAAGCTCTAACTATCAATCCGCAAGATTTACAGCTATTAGTAAGTTTGGCGCAAGCCTATGCAGCCAGAGGAGAGCATGATTTGGCTACCACTACTTTAGAACGGGTGCTATCGATCGATCCAAAGTACCCGGCGGCCTATTTAGAGCGTGCTCAAATCCGCCTGAGATCTGAAGATCTAGCTGGTGCTCGCGCCGATTATCAAATGGCTGCGAATCTCTATTTGGAACGGCAAGATTTGGCTAACTATCAAAATGCGTTGACCAAATTGCAAAATATTGCTAAGCGTTGGTAATTATTCGCTGAGTGGGGGTTCCATGAGAACGGCGATCGACATTTTGAGAATATGATCGATTTTTTCGGTCATTTCGATATCACCGAATTCATCGCGATCGATGATTGCGCGTCCTACTAAGCCCAGCATAATTGTAAATAGAGCCTCATCAGGTAGGTTCCTGATAGGATAAGCACTACGTAAACTACCAATTAAAGCCACTATCTGGGCATAGAGTGGTGCTAACACATCTTCTTGACAGTCATAAGAGCCGGTTAGTAAGCGCTTTTGCTGCGATCGCAGAAATCGAAAGCAATATTGCTGAGGATGCTCCAATGCCCAGCGAATATAGGCACGCCCAATAATACCAAATTGTTCTAAGGGTTCGGTAGTTCTGATTAACTGAATTTCTTGATGAATAAAATCTCTTAGTTCATGAGCAGTTTTCTGCACCAAGGCTGCGGCGACATCTTCTTTGCTTTTGAAGTAGGAATAAATGCTAGCCTTAGAGCGAAAGCCGCAGGCTTGACGGATATCGTCGATCGAAGTAGCATCGTAGCCCTGAGATAAAAACAGCTCATTGGCTGCGGCCAAAATCTCTTCACAGCGATCTGGTTTGCTAGCATAAAAATCTTGAGAAGGAGACAATGACTGCACGACTTCGCACCACGAGGGAATCAGCCGTATTATATCAAGAGTTTTAAGAGCCTACTTTCACCAGCAATAAAATATGCCAATTAGCTGAGAAACAATTGATAGCCAGGATTATTGGTTTCGTCCCAATAAACATAGTTCGATCGATCTAAAAAATCTTGCCATTCAGTGCGATCGGTCAATGGCACCTCTACGCCGATTAGAATTCGGCCATAGTCGGCACCGTGGTTACGATAGTGAAACAGGCTAATATTCCAATTGGGATGCAGACTATTTAAGAAGCGAGTCAGTTCACCAGGGCGCTCGGCAAACTCAAAGCGATACAGCAACTCGGCTTGTGCCACTGGCGATCGACCGCCCACCATGTGCCGCAGGTGCATCTTGGCCATTTCATCGGCAGTCAAATCTAATGTTTCAAAGCCCGCTGCCGTCAGCTTGGCAATAATATCTTTGGTGTCTTGCCTGCCTTGCACCTGTACCCCCACAAAAATATGAGCGGCGCTGGTATTAGACATCCGGTAATTAAACTCGGTGAGATTATGGCTGCCTAGCAAAGTACAAAACCGGCGAAAACTGCCTCGCTCTTCTGGAATGGTCACGGCTAGGATGGCCTCCCGCTGTTCACCGACTTCGGCACGTTCGGCCACAAACCGCAGGCGATTAAAGTTCATATTGGCTCCACAGGCGATCGCCACCAGAGTTTCACCAGCAATGCCCTCGCGCTCTACGTAGGCTTTAGCTCCGGCAATGGCCAAGGCTCCGGCTGGTTCTAAGATCGATCGAGTATCTTCAAATACATCTTTGATGGCGGCACAGATATCATCGGTGTTCACCAGCAAAACTTCATCAACATATTCCTGACAGAGCCGAAAAGTTTCTACTCCCACTTCTTTCACCGCTACCCCATCGGCAAATAAGCCCACTTGCGATAACTTGACCCGGTGGCCAACCGCCAAAGATTGACGCATGGCATCGGCATCTACTGGCTCTACGCCAATGATTTTAATATTGGGATACAGACGTTTTACATAGGCTGCCACTCCAGCAATTAAGCCCCCACCACCGATCGCCACAAAAATAGCGTGAATCGGCTGCTGATACTGGCGTAAGATCTCCATCCCGATCGTCCCTTGGCCAGCAATCACATCGGGGTCATCGAAGGGATGAATGAAGGTCAAGCCCTGTTCTATTTCGATCTCTCGCGCCCGGTTATAGGCATCATCGTAGCTATTGCCATAGAGTACCACCTCGCCATCTCTGGCTCGCACCGCAGCAATCTTTACTTGAGGAGTCGTAGTGGGCATCACAATCACGGCTTTAGTGCCCAAGCGCTTTGCGCCCAAAGCTACACCCTGGGCATGATTTCCGGCAGAAGCGGTGACTACTCCTTTGGCCAATAGAGCTGGGGGCAGCTTAGCCATTTTGTTATAGGCTCCTCGCAATTTGAACGAAAACACCGATTGCAGATCTTCGCGCTTCAGCAGCACGCGATTATTCAACCGATGAGAAAGGCTGGTGGCTAATTCTAAAGGGCTTTCTTGGGCTACGTCATAGACCCGAGCAGTAAGTATTTCAGCAAGATAGTCGATCATGTGGGGGGCAAGAAAAATCCAGACCCCCTTATTATCTCGTGTTGGGCGATCGAACACACATGATCTTCAGTACCTATTCTGCTTAGTTGCTGTGGAACTGTCGCTCCAAACAACTGATGCGGAATATTTGGGAATCATTAAAAATTTAGCTTTTGCAGATTGTTGAAACTGCTATTCTGGAATTTCTTCGTTGATCTTAGTCACATCGGTAATAGGCACCGATGAACTACGAGTGCGCAGCCTCTTAACAAATTTTTGGCTGCGAGTGCCAATCAAAACCGAGTTATCAGCAAGCTGATAATTTAACGGCGATAAGTCTAGCTTGGCCCCAAAGGCCTTCCGCGCCTGAGGACGAAGGTTCAAAAAGGTCTGAATGGGAATGCCCAAGTTGAAACCGGTTTTCTGACTGGTACTGATAATTCCCACCGCAGCTTCATCTGGGTTTTGACTCTCCCGATCGCCTTGACCATGAATGGCCACAATCCGACCCGCCGCATCAAATACTGGGCCGCCGCTCATCCCGGCACGGGTAACATTGGTATAGGCTATATCGTAGCCATTACCGCCTTTGTTGCCAGGATCTTCTTCGCCATCTAGCCGAGAAGAAATCATGCCGCCGGTAAATTGTAAGGCGAAGCGGGTAATTGCTTTACCTGGCTGCGGGAAACCAGCTACATAAACGGGGCTACCTTCATCGGCATCACCCGAGTTCCCAATAGTCCCTACCGCAAATATACTTTCACTGCTAAAAGTTACTAGGGCTAAATCGACACCGGGCAAAATAGTCACGCTAGTTTGAGGGTTCAAGGTCATTTTCACTCTCTTTTTGCTAGCATCAGTAGAGTTTAAAGGCACAGGCGAAACCAATTGATAACTAGCATCTGGTTTAGAGACTACGTGAGCTGCGGTTAAAACTGTATACACATTCTTATTGCCTTGTTCAGAGCGACCAATAATCACCCCTGAACCAAAGCCCCCGGCGGAGGACTCAATGCGTACCACGGTTTTTTTGGCAATAATGCCCACCTGTTTGGCCGAGACGGCTCGGACTTCGGCGGCGGCGAATACTGGTGAGGCTGAGACTAAAGCAGTGCTGAGAGTTGTTGTAATCAAACAACCAGGGATCAAGTAACGGTTAAACATGGGAAAGCATTCCAGACTAAAATAATTGTGCTTTTATTACAGTTGTGTTTTCATTCTACTACGATCAAATATTTACTGCCAATTACCGACTAAAATAAACGGAGCCCAGTAAAAGGGAGCGCGATATTCTTTAGTGCGCAGTAATGATTGCTGTGCTGTTTGCAATGACTCCGCTTTGCCTAAATTAGTTGCCACCAGCTTCTGATAAAAATTAGACATTAAGAGCTGGGTGGCTTCGTCACTCACTGACCACAGCGAAGCGATCGTGCTTCTAGCACCAGCTCTCACCGATACCCCGGCTAACCCTAAAGTTGCTCGATCGTCACCGATCGCCGTTTGGCAAGCACTCAATACTAAAAGATTAATCGCATTATCTGATTGATTATTGCGATCTCTAATTAAGCTATTTAGCTTAGCTAAATCGATCCGGTTATCCCAAGTTAACAAAAAGGTATCTTCGGCATTAGAACTAAACTGTCCATGGGTGGCCAAATGCACAATTTGAGAGTTGTTATTTACCAAGTTGTTACCAACTAATAAGTTATTGAAATCAGCATTCACTAGAGGTTTATTGGGAATTAATCTATTAATAGATTCAATTTCGGGCTTGACTCCGGGCAAAGCGACAAAACCTTGTCTGGCCTCTGTAATACCTCCGGCAAAAACTTGTAACTTGCCTTTTTCGATAGCTCCCTTGGGGGGCAGCAGGCGCAGTCCCGGAGTGAGGGCTAGTTTATATTTCTCAATTAAATATTGCTTGCCGTCATATAGCGCCGACATGGGCATGTTCCGCAAAGCTCCATCTAAAACAAATACCAAAGTTTGGGGCTGAGTCCGCTGTAAATCAGCGGTCATCGGCGCAATGATCTGATCATAGATTTGCTTAGATTGACGATTGAATGCTTTTTCTTGTTGAGGGTTAAATTCGGCTTCTTCCACTCTCGATCGCAGTTTAGTGACATTGGCTAGCAAGGTTTCTGCCGGGACTTTGGTGGTATGACTGTAGTAGCGTAAGGGCTGCTGGGGTAAGGCTGCAATTACCGCCACTCGATCGGGCAACACTATCGGATAAATTACCGCAGCGGTTTTGTCGATTTGATCGATTTGGACTGTGTTATTTTGTCCGGTGTTATTTTGTCCATTACGGTTGCCGAAGTTCGAATCATTATCCAAACAGCCTTGGCGTAAAAAGCTTTGTAATTCAGCCACTTGCAGAGCTTCAATTAGGTCTCTGGCAGTGGCTAAGTTGGCAACGGGGGTTTTTTCTTCGTCTTTTAATAACAATGCCACCAGCTCTCGATATACTGGTTCGACGCTGTTACGAAAAGAAAATTGCACATCGGCATCGAGAGCCGCCAGATCATTTCTTAAAGTTCCTAAATGATTGATGGCTTGTTGATAGGAGGCGATCGAGGAAGCGTCACGATTTTGGGCAGCCAGCACTCGCCCCATTTGCCAATGGAGGCGATAGGCCAAGTCTGGAGCTGGTAAACTTTCGGCTAAGACTATGGCCTGCTGGGTTAAATCTTGAGCCGCTGCATATTGAGCGTTGCGCTCGTACAAATTAGCCAATGAATCTAGCGCTTGAATATGACTGCGATCGTCTTTAATGGTTTTGGCTTGTTCGATCGCCCTAGTCAACAGCTTGGCCACTTGTAGCAAGGAATTTTTGTCAGTTAAAGCATCGCTTTTGTTTTTCTTAACAGTCTCGGCTAAATTAATGTAGGCATGAGCTGTGTGGCGACTAATTGGCAAGTTCTCCAGTTCTTGGCTGATTTTGGTAATAAATTCTTGGGTATTGGCAGCAGAGCCTTCGGCAGATTCTAGACGGTATAAATTGATGGCGGCCTGAACTTTTAGCAGTGGATCTTGGGCAGTAGCTAGCTCTTGATAAGTCTCAATAGCGGCAGCTTGTTCGGTTCCCAATAGCTGCAGGGTATTACCAAGGCTGAGTTTAATCTGAGCAGCGGTATTGGAATCTTGCACGGCATTGGCGATCGAGAGAGCTTGCTTCAAGACTTCTTTGGCACCGATCGGAGTATCAGGTTTGTCATTCTTTTTCTCTAACTGGCGCAATCCCCGTAGACCATTGCCCAAGCTGAGGAGTCCTTGAGCTTTTAAGCTAGAGTTGGGCTGCTGTTGAAGATTGCTGTTGATCGATCGCAGCAGCAGTAGCGACTGCCGATAAAATCCGAGAGACTGCAATGCCTGCGCCTGATTAATTTGACTGCCAATCATCCCGGCTGGGTCTTTGGCCTGACTGTATAGGTCATGGGCTTGTTTCCAGCTCTGGAGAGCCAAATCGGCCTGACCAGCCGCTAAATATTGGGCACCTTGTTGATTAAAGGTTTGCGCAGATTGGAGGGTCGGATTAGCAGCGATTTTCTCTGAAGTAGTGGAGGCTGAATTTAGAGTGAAGTTGCTAGTGGTTAAGCTGTGTGCCTGAGCTGGCCAGAGGGCAGCAATTGTGGATAAGATGAGGTAGAGTAATAAATTTTTCATGATTGTTTGATTAATTAAGTTTAAAATAGTTATCTAGAAAGCATAGTTGTAGTTCAGCGAAAAATACAAACCTTGTTCCTGAATCGTCTGCCGATTGCCATTAAAGGTGGTGAGAGGAATACCGTAATCTAGTTTTGCCAGTAAGCTATTGCCGCTCTGATACCGCAAACCCAGTCCAGCAGAAGCAATTGTGTTAGGATTAGCCACTGTGCCATCATTACTCCAAGCCACGCCCAAATCGAGGAATGGCACAATTTGTAGAAGCTGTTTGTTGCGACTAGTCCCCGGAGTACTAAAAATAGGCAAACGTAATTCGGCGCTAGCCAGCAGGCCATTATCCCCCAGCAACAAATCTTGACGATAGCCCCGCACGGTATCTTGGCCGCCATAGGTGATTTGCTCTAGGGGTACCAGTGGTCGATCGGCCAACTGACTATCTAGCTTCAGCACTAAAAGCTGATCGGGAGCTAAGTTTCGCACATACTGCGCCTGACCCCGCCAGCTTAAAAATTGTCCGTCAGGAGCAGACGGGTTAACCGTTGCGCCTAGGGCATTTAGCCCCACACTGACCTGAGAACGCAGGGCTAAGACCTGTTGAGTATCCCGAATAGTATAGTCTTGAAAAAAGCGGGCAGCCGTTACTTTAGTTTGACCGTTACTGTTGGCACCGGGTGCCGGGAAGCCGATGCGGGCACCGCTGGCATTGGGTAAGTAGTCTATATTGCTCTCTCGCTGGTTGATGGTTAGTCCTAACGCCAGCTCTTGGGGCAGAGTTTGAATGATTGGCTGTCGGTAAGTTAAAGCCACATCTTGGGAGTTGGCGCGGATATCTAACGGACGAAAAGGATCTTCAATTACGCGGCTGTTCGATCGACTATATTGCAATCGCAAGCTACCATTGAGCGGATTTAGTGGTACTGCATAGTTAAAATCTAAGATATTCCCTGCCTCGGTTAAACCATAGGCCAGACTCACCGAATCACCGATCCCAAACAGATTATTTTCGGCCAGTGAAACTTGGCCTTGCACTTCCCCGATGCTAGGGGTGCGGTTGTTGATAACGTTAACTCCGGCGCGGCGGCTGGGCGCTTCGGTAACTTTTACTTGAATATCGCTGGTGCCGACGGTTTTGCCAGTTACTAACTCGGTTGAAATACTCGCGATCAAAGGGTCTTGTTGCAAGAGCTGAAGCCTGTCTAACAGCCGATCGATCTTTAACGGCTGCTGTGTACCTAAGCCGATGCGATTGCGTACATAGTTAGGTTCTAAGCGATTTAAACCAGTAATTACAATATCTTCTACCCGCCCTTCTACAATCTGAATTTTGACTACGCCATTGCGCGGGCTAAAAGACTGATTGCCAGGGATGTAAGCTCCAGAACTCACGTAGCCTTTGCTGACATATAGCTGGGTGATGTTATTAGCCACCTGCTGGAGTTGGGCAAAATCGATCGGGCGGTTGGTAGCCGGAGCAGTAATAGTGGCTAGTTCGGCGGGAGTAAAAACGGTACCGCCGACAATTTCAAAGCGGCTAATGGTAATTTCACCGGTTTGGCTACCAGGAGCGGTGGGCGGTGATGCGGGCTGCTTGAGCAGCTCTGGGGGTAAAGGTAGCAGCGGGCGCGGCTCAGTAGGTTCCTCGGGAGGTCGCTGAAAATCTGGGCGCGGCAGGGTTTGAGCTGAGCTAGAAATAGCGATGCCGACTAAGGCCGCACAAGCTGGCAAGACGCTAATGCCCACCCGTTGAATTAGGTTGGCTGGCTTTAGTCGGTGATCTGCCGATTTTCTTCCAGAGACACTTCGTGAACACAAGTTGACCATGATTGATTAAATTTAATAGTTATATTTTAATTTTGAAATAGGGGATCTGAGAGGAATCATCATTGAGGGCAGAGTCTGTTACCGATCGATATCGCACTAGACTTAGCGGCTAATAGTGCAACTCTACCTTGGCTATCCATTGCCCAGCCGATCGCTGGGGGCGGCAACTGCACTGCGGCGTTGCTGAGTTTAGCGGTGTTTGAGCTGCCCGCTGAGCGCGGATCTCGCCAAATGACATCACTGTTCAAAGGATCACTTGCATTAGTGGGCAGTCCGCCGCGTCCAGTGGAACTCAGCTTGTTTTCGCCAGCTTCACAAGATTGAGCTACTTGCTCTCGATTGCTCAGGAGACCAATTCGTTTGCTGTTTGGTAAAGCGTTATTAGTGTTATTCGTATCGGTAGGGGTGACATCTTTGCTCAGGGGTGGAATAGTTCTAACGCGATTGATAATCCGCACATTATTCACATCAATATTAATCACGCTACCTGGCGAAGTGGAGTTGTTATCTGCGTTTGCGGTAGGAAAGAAGAAT
The DNA here is from genome assembly GCA_013297675.1 of Synechococcales cyanobacterium bin59.metabat.ball.084. Taxonomy (GTDB): domain Bacteria; phylum Cyanobacteriota; class Cyanobacteriia; order Cyanobacteriales; family Chamaesiphonaceae; genus JAAFHZ01. The sequence goes on from JAAFHZ010000080.1 coordinate 13,868, forward strand.
CGATCGACAGTATTTACCGGCTGATTATTGGCCACATCCACTCTGGCTCCATCAAAGATTGTGAGATCGCTGCGCAAAACTGGAGTCTCGCCGTTGTCATAGACAAAGCCTTGATCGTTAACTACTACTGTACCAGCCGATCGCAAGCCGCCAATATCTACTCGGCCACCGGGCGCAATAATGTTGCCTCTTCCATCTCCAGCATCTAGAGTAATATCACCACCAATCAGGCCAATATATTGGTTGGGATTGCTAGTTTGCAGGTTGGCGTAGTTAGTAATAGGAGCGCTGTTTTCTAAGAAATTAAGGCGGGTAACATTCAACCCCACGTTTTGATTGATGCTCAATAACGGGGCATCATTGATATTGCGAGTGTCCAAAAGATAAGTTGTTCCGTTGCTATCGCTCAGGGTTGCGCTATCTGCTGTCGTAGCCACAACTGCCCTGCCCACATTCAATTGAGCATTGCTACCAAACACTACCCCATTGGGGTTGATTAAGAAAAAATTTGCTCCTTGTGTGTTGACAATACCGTTAATATCTGAAGATAAATTGCCAGTTACGCGGCTCACCACAGCCTGAGTTCCAGAGGGAGTGGCAAAGGTGGCACTCCCTCCAGTAGGGACAGAAAAATCTTGAAAGCTATGAAATATGCTTGCCCCCCGAGTCAGCCCTCCATTGATGGTGAAGTTATTATTGGCTCCCGTTACTTGGGTGCCCAAAGTATTATCAGCCACCGGAATTCGGTTGGATGGCTGATAGATTTGGGCTTGGGTGGCAGATGTGCTAAATAACACAATCGCCATAAAGCTTAAAGATATTTTGGCAATCATCGGACAAAAGTGGGAATAAAGTGCTGGTCAACAGACGTTTATATCAGTAAATCGCAGTGGAGCGACTAAAAATGTTTGCAGGTAGCGGCAAAAATCCCCACCCAAAAACATGCTCCTCATAGTATCATCAACGTATTTAATCCGAGATATATTCATGGCGTTTAATATTACTTCATCTCCTACTAACGCGGAAATCTTAGCTAGCCTACTAGGTGACACTACGGGTCTGAGTAATATTCAACTTACCGTTAGTGGTAATCCTCTGGCGGTGGGTATCCTGCAAGATGTGTCATTGAATTTAAGAGCAGGGTTATTGTTAAGTACCGGTCAAGTAAGTCGTCTACAGGGAAGCAATACTGATGATCGAAACAATGTATCGACTGTTTTTAATGGCCCTGGAACAGTAGAAAATGGTAATGATGCCATTACTCTAGAAATCACTTTTGATACAGATGATATCAGCCGTCAACTTTTTCTTCAGTATGTTTTTGGATCTGAGGAATTTTTGGATTTTGCAGGTAATAGCTTCAATGACAGGTTATCTTTAGAGTTAAATGGAATCGATTTAGCTAAACTGAATAACGGAAATCCAGTTAATGTTAACAGTCTCACACCAAGTAATAACCCTGCTACTTTTAGTCCTGACTTTATTCCTAACCTTTCGAGTATCAATCCGGTTTATTCTCAGGCTGTTATAGATGGATATACTATACCACTTACTCTTCAGGGTGATTTGTTACCCAATGCTAAAAATAGACTGGTTATAACTATTCAAGATATTGGCGATGGTGCAGTAGATTCTGCTGTCTTCCTGTCTGGTGGTTCTCTGGGGGTAAGTAATCCGGTTCCTACTGTCGAACTAATTGTTGGATCACCTAGTAGTGTCAATGAAGATGGTGCGGGAGAAATTTCTTATACCTTTACGCGCACTGGAGTACCTGATAAAGCCTTGAGTGTCAATTATCAGTTGGGGGGTACTGCCACTTTTGGTACCGACTACACACTGATTAATGGACAGACGGGAACTATTAATTTTGCACCAGGCTCCTTCTCTACCACACTGCTTGTTGTCCCGCAGATTGATGATTTGCTGGAAAACGATGAGACAGTGACGGTCAGGTTGTTGCCTGCCAGCAACGCCGAGTATGTTGTTGGTCAATCGGATAATGCTGATGGAAATATTTTAGACCAAGATACTCCTCTCAATAGTATTAGTTTGACTGCTTCACCTGAGCAGGTAATAGAAAATGCCTCAGGTAATTTAATTTATACTTTTACTCGCACCGGCCCAACCACAGAATCTTTAAGGGTAGATTACAACGTAGGTGGCACAGCAGATCAAAATGACTATGATGCATTCACCGTGGATGGTAGCGCATTCTCTTTCGGCGGCTCTACGGGCAGTGTCACATTTGCAGCGGGTGCAGATACCGTGATTTTATCTGTTGACCCCAGATCTGATTTTACTATCGAACCAGTAGAAACCGTTGAGTTAACTTTAACCCCCAGTCGTTTTGAACCTCAGCTTGGTGGTCGCAGCCGTTCTTACACCATAGATACCCCTAACGCGGTTATTGGCGGTATTGTTGATGCACCAATTGTACAACCAGCTATTAGTTTGTTCGTTCAACCTAGTGTAGTTAGTGAAAATAGCCAAACCAATCTGTCCTATTTTTTCTTGCGCACTGGTTCAACTACTGCACCTTTGACCGTGCAATACTTTGTCCGAGGTACTGCTGCTCTAGGTACAGATTATACGGTTACAGGGGCGGCAAGCTTCGATGACACTATTGGTACAGTCACTTTTCAGGCTGGTTCTGATACTGCTATTGTCGATATTGCGCCAACTGCTGATGCTGTGACTGAGCCAACTGAAACAGTCGTTTTACAGCTTGATACGATCGCTGGTGCCCGTGGTGGTTATACCGTCAACACTTTTACTGAAGCTGTGGGTTCGATCGTCGATGCCGCAACACCAGTTATCGATGTTATGGTGGAGCCGCAGGTGGTTTCTGAAGGCGGACAAACTAGATTATCTTATAATTTTTCGCGCAGCGGCTCAACGAATGATCCTTTAACTGTTAATTACAACATTAGTGGCACGGCGACTTTTGGCGAAGATTATACTCAAACTGGTGCCAGTAGCTTCAATAACACTTCAGGCAGTATCACCTTTGCGGCTGGCGCGAGTACCGCTAACATCGAAATCACTGCTGTCTCAGATGCGATTGTCGAATCAAATGAAGATATTTCTTTGGTCTTAGCAGATAGCCCAAATTATGCAATTGGCAATAGCAACAACATCACCGGGATAATTCTAGATGCTCCGGCTGTTATTCCACCAATAGTCAGTCTGGCCTTAAACCGGCCTACTGTCAACGAAAGTGGTATCGAGAATCTTTCTTATACCTTCACTCGTACCGGTGCAACCGATCAGTCTCTAACTGTGCGCTATCAAATTACCGGCAGCGCGATCGAGGGTAATGACTACAGTACCTTGGGTACTTCTGATGGGGAAGGAAGCTTTAGAACATTTAATTTTGATCCTGGTGCCAGCACCTTCACTATTCGCATTGATCCCACTCCAGATACTTTAGTGGAAGGAGATGAAACAGTTTCTTTAAACTTGTTGCCTGCCGGTGGCACACAGTACACAGTGGGTACATCTACTGCAACCGGTACTATCGCTGAGGCCAACATATCATTACCGGTAATTGATGTTACGATTGCGTCAAATAGTGTTCTTGAAGGTGGACAGAATTTAGTTTATCTGTTTACCAGGACAGGCTCGACTAGCGAGTCTTTAACGGTTAGTTATAATATTGACGGCACGGCGATATTTACTACTGACTACAATCAAATAGGTGCTAATAGTTTTACCAATACGACTGGTACTATTACTTTTGCTGTCAATGCGGCCACTACCACCCTAGAAATCACCCCTAATAGTGATGATATAGTAGAACCAGATGAAACCATCACCTTAAAATTGGCCGGGGATTCAGCCTACTCGATCGGCAGTAACAGCGCCGCATCTGGCACAATTATAGACGTTCCGCCGATCGTGGTTGTAACTCCACCAGCAGTCAGTTTAGATATTAATCCAGCTAGCGTAAATGAAGATGGAGTTGAAAATTTAATCTATACTTTTACTCGTACTGGCTCTACCCAAGATTCTTTAGTTGTCAGGTATAGTATCGCTGGCACCGCCACATCTGGCACTGACTATACTGCTAGCAGTTCAACCAATGAAGCTACTGCGACCGTTACTTTTAATGCTGGATCTAGCACGGCTACCGTATCGATCGATCCACAATCAGACAGTTTGATAGAAGGGGATGAAACAGTTGAACTGACCCTTTTAGCTGCACTTAATAATCAGTATACGATCACTACAACTGCTGCGGTGACAGGCACAATTACCGATCAAGATACCGCAGTAAATAATGTAAGCTTGACTGTTGCCCCTACCCAAGTGGCCGAAGACGGCACTGAGAATTTAATTTACACTTTTACTCGCACTGGGCCAACTGATGAAGCCCTCAAGGTAGATTATGATTTTGGCGGTACCGCAGCATTTGGCACAGATTATACGGTGACTGGTGCTAATTCGCTCGGCAGTATCTCTTCTGGAGTAGCCACCTTCAACGTGGGCACTGTTAATTTTGCAGTTGGTGCAGATACCGTAACACTGAGCGTTGACCCCACCGCAGATTCACTGGTAGAAACAGACGAAAATGTCACTCTGAGACTAGTTTCCCTGCGGAGTGATTCGTTAACCGGTGCTAGTCGCATCTACAATATTGCAACTCCAGATGCGATCTCTGGACTGATTACCGATGCCACTCCCATCGTCAGCATTGCTCTATCACCCGCTAGTATTAGTGAGGGTGGGCCGCAGAACTTGGTTTACGTGTTTACTCGCACGGGACTATTAGACCAGCCACTAACAGTAAATTACACTATTGGTGGCTCTGCATTGTTTGGCATTGATTATAATCAATTTGGCGCAAGCAGCTTTGAAAATACCGCAGGCAGTATCACTTTTGCGGCTAATTCTGCTCAGGCTATTTTGAATATTAGCTCCATAGCAGATTCTATAGTAGAGCAAGACGAAACAATTTCACTGAATTTAGTTTCTAGTTCAAATTATGTAGTAGGTGTTAATAGTAACGCCACGGGAACTATTGTAAATGTTCCGCCGGTAGTTCCCCGAACAGCTACAATAAGAACATCTGCTGGCGATGGTGAAATAGTGGTGTCAGTAGATGAGTTTGGACGTTTTGGCAGTTCATCTGGCGTAGGCGGCAATGCTTTTTATGATCCTTTGGGAGGAATAACTTCTAGTGGCACAACTTACAGTTCATACGTTGCATTAGGACTCATTGATGACAGTGGTATTGTGAGTCCCCGTACCGTTCTCGATCCAAATGCTAGCAATGATGAAGTTTTGACAAATGTCAGCAGCACTACTGCTAATAGTACTTTTGTGATTGGGGGATTACAATTTCAACTAAACCAACTGGTTCAAGATACTCGAAACACAGAGCAGAATCGTACTGGCGGACGGTTAGATCAAACTTATACAATTACAAATACGACTGGCCAAACAATCAACTTTGAGCTATTACGCTATGTTGATGGAGATCTCAGCTTTGACAACAGTATTATTGATGGTGGAGGGCGTATTGTTCAAAACGGTCAAGAAATTTTATTTGAAACAGATGGTGGCGGCACGGGGCAAACAGACACTACTTTCTTTGGAATTACGGCAACTGGTGGCATCATCCCTACCACCAATCGATTTGAAATAGATGCCTTTAGCAATTTAAATTCTAATATCTTAGCTGGAAATATTTTAAGAGACCGCATCATCCAGGGAGATGCTGACTCAGATTTATTTATTGACCGAGGAGCAGAGTATGATGTGACGCTCGGGTTAAGAAATACTTTTTCTTTAGCTCCTGGTGCATCTAGTACTTATACTACAACCACACGATTTGGCTCTGGTGAACCACTTCAACTAGATATTACACCGCCAATTGGGGGTATTTTGGAGTTAGCTGCTACTACTGTAGGAACTAATATTAACTTGGAATGGATTGTCACCGATCCTAGTGGAATAAGAGAGTTTAATTTATTTGTTTCTACAAACGGTAGTGCTTATACTGCGTTTCAGACTGGCATCACAACTACTTCTACTGTTTTCACAGGCGCTTTGGGTAACACCTACTCGTTTTATGTTATTGCAACCGACAATGCTGGTAACTCGCAGTTGGCATCAAGTGTACCCATTGCCACTACTCAGTTAGTTGAAACCTTACCACCAATAATTAATGTAACAGTCGAACCAATAAGCATTAGTGAATCTGCTACATCAGGAATAGTTTATACTTTCACCCGTACTGGCTCCTTGACTGAATCCTTAACGGTAAATTATGGCGTAAGTGGTACAGCATTTTTTGGCAATGACTATAATCAAGTAGGAGCCAATAGTTTTGATAATACTACTGGCAGCATCACTTTTGCTGCTAATTCTGCTACGGCAACCCTGACAATCAACCCTCTTACAGATGCCATAGTAGAAACAGATGAAACAATCACCTTGAGCTTGATTGGGAATTCAACCTACTCGATCGGCAGTAACAGCGCTGCCTCTGGCACAATTGTAGACGTTCCGCCGATCGTGGTCGTAACTCCGCCAGCAGTCAGTTTGGATATTAATCCAGCTAGCGTAAGTGAAGATGGAGTTGAGAATTTAATCTATACTTTCACTCGTACTGGCTCTACCCAAGACCCTCTAGTTGTTAGATATAGTATCGGTGGCACCGCCGCATCTGGCACTGACTATACTGCTAGCAGTTCAACCAATGAAGCTACTGCGACCGTTACTTT
>JAAFHZ010000081.1 GCA_013297675.1 Synechococcales cyanobacterium bin59.metabat.ball.084
AATTGCCATAGGTGCCGGGATTGTTCTGCATTCCCGAATTGCCATAGGTGCCAGGATTGTTCTGCGCTCCTGAATTACCGTAGATATTGGGATTATTCTGCGCTCCCGAATTGCCATAGACATTGGGATTATTCTGCGCTCCCAAATTACCGTAGACATTGGGATTATTCTGCGCTCCTGAATTACCATAGACATTGGGATTGTTCTGCGCTCCCGAATTGCCTTGTCTTGCTAGATCACGCTGAATGTCGGAGTTAGATTGTATTCCCAGATTATTTTGCTGCTGCGAGGGCACGACCTGATTCCATGGCATTGTTGGCTGAGTGGCAGGGCTAGCTGTATTAAATCGCTCCGGTGGTACCACAGCCGATCGATTACTTTGACCTAACTCAGCGAATCGACTTTGGGGATCAAATAAACCTAAAGCTTGATCGATCGATAGCTCATTTCGCATCAGCCGAGATAGACCATCATTACCATTGGGTTGATATCTCACCACCCGCAACGCACTATCTGCTACCTGTACCTGAGCATTCAAATACTCCAGTTTCAGCACATTCACCCCTGGTCGCAAACCTCTTAAATAGATTGGCTCATCGCGGTTCACCTCAAAACTTTGATCGTTCACCGTTGCCCGCACTCGCCAATCGGCGATCGATCGCAGAGGATGCTGGGCATCAATATGGCTGGGGGCATTAGCCACATAAAAATCTAGTAACCAAGGTTCGGCTCCTACCTCCGTCGGCTGCACCGAAATCAACTGGGGCACTTGAGCATTGGGGCTATCTGTAGACTTAGCCAACACATGAAAAGTCACCTGGGCAAAAGCCTGAGGATTTTTCCAGCTTTCGTGCCAGGGTTTATTGGCCAATACTTGCAGCGTATGCGTGCCCGGAGACAAATTACTGAGAGTAATGGGATTATTCAAATCATATATAGATTCAGTGGGTATTCGATCGAGCAGCAAATGCAGGTGTGGCCCTAAACCCAACTGGGCATTTTTAAAAATCGGTGTCCCAGTCACCTGCAACTGCACCGGCACAGTCGTATCGGCCATGATCTCTTCAGGTCGAGGACTCACAATATATACCTGGGGTGCCGTTGCAGCGGCTTGATTCAACTGGGTAATCACTACCGGTGCAACCGTCTCACTTAGCCCAGTTGCCCAGCCTTCCAATGCCTCTGCGGAGCTGGTATGCCACCAAACTAGCAACGCCAGCAGCATTGCCCCAGTGAACCCTGCCCTGTTAGATCTTTTTTTCATGCCCCTTTTCCCAAAATTAAGATGTAAATCCTTACCCTGTCTGCAATAGCTCATTATAGGCGGCGGTGTACCGCCCCGATCATTTGATGATGTTCACAAAATATTTAGATATGGAACTGAAATATTGAACCGAGGCAAGGTAACATACTGTCTGGCATAGTTTTTGACCAGCATTGGCAAGGGAATCTGCAAAATATTATGAATATGCACGACATGGCGATCGACGAAATCATAGCCCGAGAAATTTTAGACTCTCGTGGTAAGCCGACCGTAGAAGCCGAAGTCTACCTCACAAACGGCGGCATTGGCGTAGCACAAGTTCCCAGCGGTGCCTCCACCGGCAGCTTTGAAGCCTGTGAGTTACGAGATGATGATCCCCAGCGCTATAACGGCAAGGGCGTACTTAAAGCTGTAGCCAACGTCAACGATCAAATTGCCCCGGAGCTGTACGGCATGAATGCCTTCGACCAGCAGGGCATCGATCGAGCCATGATTGACCTAGATGGCACTGCCAACAAAACTAATTTGGGAGCCAACGCTATTTTGGCGGTTTCTTTGGCCAATGCCAAAGCAGTTGCTAACGCCTTGGGCATTCCCCTCTATCGCTATTTGGGTGGCCCCGCAGCTAATTTGCTGCCAGTGCCTTTAATGAACCTGATCAACGGCGGTGCTCACGCTGCCAACAACGTTGATTTTCAAGAATTTATGATTGTGCCGGTGGGCGCACCATCTTTTAGAGAAGCTTTGCGCTGGGGATCAGAAGTATTTACATCCTTAAGCAAAGTGCTGGCGGCGAAGAACATGTTAACTGGGGTAGGTGACGAAGGCGGATTTGCGCCGAACCTAGGCTCTAACCAAGAAGCATTAGATCTGCTGCTGGCGGCGATCGAGCAAGCTGGCTACAAACCGGGCGAACAGATCGCCCTAGCTTTGGATGTGGCGGCTAGTGAATTCTACGTTAACGGTAACTATAAGTACGATGGCTCCGAGCATACTCCTGCTGAGTTTATTGATTATTTAGCTGGTCTGACCAGCAAGTATCCGATCGTTTCGATCGAAGATGGTTTACACGAAGACGACTGGGCAAACTGGCAGGCACTCACCAAAAAAATTGGTAGCACTGTCCAATTAGTAGGCGATGACTTGTTTGTAACCAATGAAACTAGGCTGCGTCAGGGTATTGAACAGTCTGCGGCCAACTCAGTATTAATCAAACTCAACCAAATTGGTACTCTCACCGAAACTCTGACCACGATCGATCTAGGTACCCGCAACGGCTATACCTCAATTATTAGTCATCGATCGGGCGAAACCGAAGACACCACGATTGCTGATTTGGCCGTGGCAACCCGGGCAGGTCAAATTAAAACTGGCTCTCTTTGCCGCAGTGAGCGAGTCGCCAAATACAATCGTCTCTTGCGCATCGAAGATGAATTAGGATCTGCGGCTAACTACCGAGGCAAGTTTAGATAAAAATTTCTCAGATGCCCAGACCATATTGCAAGTGATATGGTCTGGCCACATCACTTGCATAACAATTTGTAAATAGTTGGGCAGATCCTCGGACATTAATGCTACATCAAGTAGTATAATTATGTATACGAGGATACATTTTTAGGCGAGTCTTTGTGTCGTTTGTCACACCAGATAGAAAAAATTTACCTTACTCTGTCTGTATTCTATGCATTCCGCCAGCAATGATCTATTATCTAGATAATCGCTAGGGACAGCAATGAGTTAGTCTTATTGTGACCATCAAGTGTCGTCAATAATACATCTAACATGTTAGAATTAATAAGTGCAAAAACAGAGACTGATAAGTTATTCACTTAGCTTAAGAAGTTAACAAAATTCCTCATTCCACCCTTGACTCTTCTGTGATCTCCTGAGTTTAGAATCACCTAGCGGTGTTTTTATCCACATAAAAATTAACAGCCGAGCAATGGAATTTGAGTTACCAAAGTCTCATTTAGACTAAAATATTGCTTATGTAACACATTACATAAGGTTAATATTCAAGCCTAGAAGTGTATCTGAAGTTACCAACCTAAATATATTGCTCCAAAATTATGGTTTTCCTAGAATCTAACGCCTTACCAATTTCTGTTGATCCGCGTGTGCCGATTACGATCAATTCGCAAATCGCCGAACAGATTAAACTCCTGATTGCCATTGGAGTTTTACACGCTAATGATGCCTTACCAACTGTTACCCAGTTGGCCAAGCAGCTCAGTGTTAACCACAACACGATCGCTGCTGTTTACAATGACCTGATCGTTGCTGGCTATTTAATGGCGCAACGCGGTAAAGGTACTTTCGTAGCCAATACCCAGGCTGTGCAAAGCATTGTTACCTATCGCCAAGTTTATGAACTTTTAGAGCAAAACTTCACCTCGGCTAGCGGCTTAGGCATGACGGCCTCAGCTTTTGGCTCGGCAGCTTACGCTCAAGCCGTGATGGTTAGCCAACGCCAAGTACAAACTATCAAAGTAGCTTTTGTCGATCGGCTTCAGCACTTACCAAAAATGCATGGCGTGCTCAAGTCTGAATTAGGCATTGAGCCAGATTTGATCGACCTAGCTGTGTTAGAAGGCAAAGCAGGCGCTGGCAAACTGGATGAAGCTGATTTAGTAATCACTTTGGCTCAGCACTTAGAAACTGTTGACAACTTTGTTAGTGACGACCAAGAAGTAATTATCTTGGACATCAAGCCTAGCCTGTTGCTCTTGGCAGAAGTTTCGGCTCTACCATTGCACACCGAAGTTGCCACGATCGGTAACAACGCCGCTGAAGCTGAAATGATTCAACAAGTATTGATCGATGCTGGTGTTACCCACGTTAATTACAGCACCACCACTGCTAAAGAAGTTGGCCAAAAACCCAACTCGATTGCCAATGCAGCAGTAGCAATTGTGGCTCCCGAAATTCCAGATAGCGCTTTGTCTGGAGTGAGCAACAGTGTGAAGCTGGTTCCTTTCAATATCAACATTGAGCAGGCCAACTTGCTGCTGATCAAAGCTCGTTTGGGCACCATCAAATCAGCTAAGAACTTAACTTAAGTTTGTGAACTTTCTGCTTTAAACCAAAACCCCTTCAGCTCTGAAGGGGTTTTGCGGTCTGGTGGTAATCAAGTTGATTTGTGCAGAGATTGGTTTTGTAAGGCAAAAAAGCTAGCCAAAGACAGCAAGCCAATGATGCCCATCACCCCAGCGGCTGGGGTGCCGCCGCCAGTAATCCAGTCTGGCAGACGGTTAGTGTATTTCACCATTTTTCCGACATCCACCAAATACACCACTCCAATGATTCCGGCATGGAGACCGATCGAAATCCCCAAAAGGTTCTGCTGACTGCGCTTTGCCCAAACCAATAACAGTCCCATTACAGTAAGTCCTGGAAACTGTGGAAACATGGCTAACATAGTACTGAGTGGTTTAATAAAATGGGTGGCTGCAAAAAAGAGGGCGGTACTCCACAGGGACACCGATAGTGAATAATCCGCTTCTAACTCAGTTAAGATCCAGCCTCTAAACACCAGTTCTTCGATAAATCCAACCCCTACAGAACTGAGTAGACCACCGCCCAGTAGCTCACCCAAGGGGATGGTCACAGGCTGCCATTCTAATAAGCCCAGTAAACCTTGGATAAAATAGAGCAGCAGCAAAGAAGAAAAGCCCATGCCCCAACCCTGCAAAAAACCTAAAAAGTTCCGCTGGCTGCCGACCACCCCAAAAAAAGCAAACGGCTTCTTGCGGCCATAAACGGCCTGACTCCACCAGGGCAACATGACAATGAACATTACGCCCAAGCCACCATTTACTAAAATATTCAACAAATTTAATACGCCTGGATCGGTCATGTCACGGGCAGTATTGAAATACATATAAATTACCGCAGCAAAGGGTGCCCAGCAAATTACCAGCACCAGCAAGAAAAGCAAAATTCTCACTGGTGCTGGCAGGCTAGCGATCGATCTGAATATTTTATTCAAGCTACTCAGCTCTCAGGCTCGATCGTACTGGTCAAACCATGGTTTTGCAGAGTTTCACAATAAAACTCCGCATGTTCTAATTCACAGGTAATCACCAAGGCCATTCCATTATTATGAGCTTCCATCATAATGCTCACGGCCTGGGGCTGGCTGAGATTAGGAATGGTGCTAATCAACACCTGAGAGACATATTCCATGCCATTAAAATCGTCGTTGTGCAACAATACTCGGTACTTGGGGGCAAGCTTCCGAGTAGTGGCGGGCTTTTGAATGGTTTCGACTGACACTTTTTTTTACTCCTTCCTTAAAATTAAATATTTAGAGCTATGTAGGGCTAAACCTGTTCAACACTTAGCAGCTAATACTCTGATTAGCCATAGCTCACGGTCTAAGATAGCATTTTTCTCTATAAGATTACTAGGTAAGATCACGAGGTGCCAACAAAATTGGGGAAAATACAGATGAGTTTGCCAGTGATAAAGCATCGAAGGAATCGGAGTAAATAGCAACAGTCTCTGAAAAAGGTATTTAGTGCTCCGTCTAGTGGGGTATGATGTGCTACGGAAGTTCAGTGATGCTAGTCGATACAGACGCTTCATGACAGTCGCTGCGAGATGGGCGCTTCAACAGGTGTACTTTATAGACGAGAGTAAGCTAAATCCATTTGCATGACAAGGAATATCCCAGAAAATTTTTTGGAGGAGAAATTGAACCATATGAACTTTTCGATCGCTACGCTGCTCTCACATTTTCCCGATGAAAAACCGGTTGCCCCTAAGCTATTAGAAAAAAAGTTGGGCTGCGAAGACGACAATAGCATTTCTCAATTGGGCCTAGTGCTAGATGTCTTAGATCGAATTGGCGTACTGGCTAAAGACAAGGGCAAGTTCCGCAAACTAGAAGAAGAGGACGTAGTAGAAGCCAAGCTCCGCTGCTCAAGCAAAGGGTTTTGCTTTGCCATCCAAGACCAAGAAGGTGCCGAAGATATTTATGTGCGCGAAAGCCACTTGGGTAACGCTTGGAACGGTGATCGGGTACTAATTAAGGTAATGAAAGAGGGCACAAGGCGACGCAGCCCGGAAGGCACTGTTAAGCTGATCCTAGAGCGTGCCAACCCCTCACTGCTGGGTAGACTCAAACAGTTAGAAGACCAGACTTTTCGCGCAGTGCCCTTAGACGATCGGCTGCTGTGTGAAATCGAAATTGTTCCTGACCAGTTGGATTTATCAGAACTGGCTGACAACTTGGTACAAGTAGAAGTAATTCGTCACCAAATTGGCCAAGAGCCGCCATTGGGCCGAGTAGCCAGAATTTTGGGTGCCAGCGCCGAATCGGCTTCGGAGATCGATATTGTGTGCTGTAAACACGATCTGCATCCAGATTTTGCTCCAAACATTATTGCTGCTGGCGAAGCCCTGCCGCGCAAAGTCACAGCTAAGATGTCCAAAAATCATAAAGATTTTACCGATGTCATGACTTTTTCGATCGCCGAGGAAGAGCTCTATTGGGAAAACGCTTTTAGCGTAGAAGCCCAAGATGACGGCACCTGGCAAGTGGCAGTACATATCTCGGATGTAGCCAGCTATTTGACTACCGATGACCGCCTAGATCGGGAAGCTCGTCGCCGAGGCACCTCTGTATATGTGGGCGACTGCACCGTGCCCATGCTGCCCCCGGCGGTGGAACAGGTTTGCTCCTTGACTCAAGATGGTGCCCGACTAGCCATGTCGGTTATTTTGGCGATCGATGCTGATGGCATTGTAAATACGTTTGAAATTCAGCCCAGCCTAATTACCGTTAACTACCACCTGAAATTTGCCCATCTAGATACCATCATGGCTGGTGATAACGGTGACTTACCGTTTGAAGACGCTGTGAAAGTGCGAGATTTATTGCTGGCGATCGCCCCAAAATTACGGGAGCAAAGACAACTTCGTGGTGGACTCAGCATCAATTTATTGGAATCTCAGACGCGGTTTGCTGACGAAGGCCGGTTGGGAGCAGTTTTTGTGAATGAGCCGCGATCGCTGGCCGCCGAAATTTCGATCGCCGCTAACCAAGCGATCGGCACTCACCTGCAAGCACTGGGTGTACCGGGCATCTACGCAGTCCAACATCAACCCGAAGGGGTCGAAGTGGGAGATTTAATTAAACTCACCCAAAACCTAGGACTGATTCCCGAAGCCGAGCCAGAAGCCCCAGCCCCCGATCTACATGCGATCGCCCAGACTTTCCCCCAGTCCAGCGTCCCTCGGGTGCTGAACTATATCCTGAAGTCGATGCTCAAAACCACTATTTACAGTCCTCAACCCGGCAATCACTTTGGGTTAGGCTTGGCTGATGGATACTTACACGGGGTTTCGCCAATTAGTCGCTACGCTGACTTGTTAAATCAGCGGGTCTTACACGAGGTGTTTAACAGCGGCAAAGATCGCAAAACTGCTCGATCGAAAGATGTGGTAGATCTGCACAGCAGCACCTGCCATGGCCAAATTGCCTGGGAAGTTCTTAAACCAGCTACTCAGCAAGAGCTGGCCGCTCAAATTAGCGGAGCAATTTCTCATCTAAACGATCGCGAAAAAGTTGCCCAAGATGCCGAAAATGATCTGCAAGGTTTACAGAAAGCCGAACAGATGAAATCTCGCACTGGACAAATCTTTCAGGGCTTGATTGTGGGTGTCCAATCCTATGGCTTCTTTGTAGAAATCGATGATTTCTTAGTAGAAGGTCTAGTCCATGTCAGCTCCCTTAAAGATGACTGGTACGAATTCCGTCCGCGCTATGCTTGTTTAGTCGGGCGCAAAAATCGCACTACCTACCGTTTGGGCGATCGGGTAGAAGTCCAGGTCAAAAATGTGGACTATTACCGTCAGCAGATTGACCTAGTAACGGTGGCCAGTACGCTAATTCCTGATGAAACTGCGACAGAATTTGAAGAAATCGAATAAAGGGATGGATTATGGTAACTAACTCGATCGAGAAAATTCTGGCTACCGGTGAAGTGGGTGCCACAATTACCGTGAAAGGCTGGATTCGCAGTAAGCGCGAATCCAAGGGCTTTGCTTTTGTCGATGTCAACGATGGCTCTTGCATGGCGAATATCCAGGTGGTAATCGCCCAAACCGTGCCAGACTACGCCAATCAGATTAAGCGACTGAGCACTGGTGCCTCGGTAGAATTCCAGGGCAGCCTGGTAGAATCTCCAGCCAAAGGCCAGCGAGTAGAACTCCAGGCCACAGGGTTGGAAATCTTTGGCGAGTCCGATCCAGAAACATATCCCCTCCAGAAAAAACGTCACTCCTTTGAGTTTTTAAGAGAAATTGGCCACCTGCGCCCGCGCACTAATACTTTGGGTGCCGTCTTCCGGGTGCGCAATGCCTGCGCGGCTGCTGTGCATCAGTTTTTCCAAGAAAAGAGCTTTCTGTGGGTACATACCCCAATCATCAGCGCCAGCGACTGTGAAGGTGCCGGGGAAATGTTCAATGTTACTACTCTGAATCCCGACAAACTACCCCGCACTGCCGATGGCAAAGTGGATTACAGCCAAGATTTCTTTGGTCGTCAAGCTTTTTTGAGTGTTAGTGGTCAGCTCGAAGCCGAAATTATGGCGATGGCCTTTAGCAATGTCTATACCTTTGGCCCTACTTTCCGGGCAGAAAATTCTAATACTTCCCGCCACTTAGCCGAGTTTTGGATGATTGAGCCAGAGATGGCTTTCTGTAATTTGCAAGGCGATATGAATTTGGCGGAGGAGTTCTTAAAGTATGTCTTTAAGTACGTGATGGAAAAATGCCTACCAGATATGGAGTTTTTTCAACAGCGGATTGATGATTCGGTCTTGGCTACCGCCGAAAATATTATTAATAACGATTTTGCCCGGTTGACCTATACTGAGGCGATCGAAATCCTCAAAAAAACCGATCGGCAGTTTGAGTATCCGGTGAGCTGGGGGCTAGATTTACAGTCAGAACACGAACGCTATCTGGCCGAAGAAGTCTTTAAAAAACCCACGATCTTGACCGATTATCCGGTAGAAATCAAAGCCTTTTATATGCGCCTAAACGACGACGGCAAAACCGTGGCGGCAATGGATATTTTGGCTCCTAAAATCGGCGAAATTATCGGCGGCTCGCAACGCGAAGAACGCCTTGATGTGCTAGAAAGCCGCATTGCTGCACAGGGATTAAATACCCAAGACTATTGGTGGTATTTGGATCTGCGGCGCTATGGCACCGTACCTCACGCTGGTTTTGGTTTAGGCTTTGAGCGTCTGGTACAATTTATGACCGGGATGACCAATATCCGAGATGTGATTCCTTTCCCTCGTGCTCCATTAACTGTTGAATTTTAGGTCGATTTATGACTACCCAGTACCCCGAAAATCTCCGCTACACCGATACCCACGAATATGTTGGTCTGAATGGCCAAGTAGCAACGGTAGGTATTACGGCTTTTGCGATCGATCAGTTAGGCGATATTGTTTTTTTAGAACTCCCAGCGGTGGGTAGTATGGTCACTCAAGGAGAAGCCTTTGGCACGATCGAATCGGTCAAGGCCGTGGAAGATCTCAAAGCCCCAGTCAGCGGTAAAGTGCTCAAAGCTAATCAGGCAATGGTCGATGCTCCAGAAGAGTTGATCAATGAACCATATCAAGCGGGCTGGTTGATTGAAATTGAAGTTAGCAATGCTAGTGAAGTAGATAGCATGATGACAGCGGCTGAATATCGATCGAAGGTCGAAGGTCAATAGCAACATTGATCTTGATATCACCCAGGAGATTTAGCGATCATGATTGCGATCAGAGATGATTTTCCTAGGCTTACTCCCGAAGAATATTTTGCTTGGGAAGAAGAACAGCAAGTTCGCCATGAATATATTGATGGCGAAGTATATGCCATGACTGGAGGGACTCTCAATCACAGTGAAATTGCCCTGAATTTTTGTTTGCTGTTAAAGTCTCACCTGAAATCTTCTGGTTGTCGAATTTTAAACTCTGATGCTCGGGTCAATATTCATAATTCCAGTAATTATGTTTATCCCGATATCAGTGTGAGCTGCGATGCCCGTGATCAAACGGCAACTAAGTTTCTCAGTTATCCCTGTTTAATTGTGGAGGTTTTGTCTCCGAAAGCAGAAGCTTATGACCGGGGTGATAAGTTTGCGATGTATCGTCTTTCTCCCAGTTTACAAGACTATGTATTGGTGAGTGCTAACAAGGTAGCCATCGACATATACCATAAAAATGATCGTGGTCGTTGGGAGATTTTGAGCTATTTAGCAGGAGACTTAGTAGAGTTAGAATGTATTAATTTAATTTTCCCGATCGAGGATGTTTTTGCCGATATTGTGTTTGGAGATAGTGCAGAGGACGTTTAACGAATAGATTTTAAGCCCTCCCGGTAGTCGTAATAAACCTTTTTGCGTTGATATTTATCATCAAATAGCAGCGGCCAATCCTTGAGCTTCATCCAGTTGGTAATCCAGCTATCGCCATCACCCACATTCCAATGGGTGATACCATAGCGCTGTTTTTTGGGCACTAAACGCTGGTATTCCTGAGCAATGAACTTATATTTTGCCCCCTGCTGTTTTTGCAGCTCGGGACTATAAACCAAATCTGGATTATTTTTCCAATTAGAAACCAACACATCTAATTCCGAAATATGCACCAACAAACCAGTTTTTGCGGCGCTACTAATTGCCCTAGTAATTCTTTCTTCGGTGGCGTTTAAATCTAAATGAAACTGTAAGCCCAAGCCATCGATCGGTATCTTACGCCGCTTAAAGTCTGCCACCATCTTAGCGATCGCGGCTACCTTGCGGGGCTGGGTATCTTGGCCATATTCGTTGTAAAACAACAGCGCCTTGGGATCGGCGGCATGGGCATATTGAAAAGCCCGAGCAATATAGTCTGGCCCTAAGTTTCTGGCCCAAATACTGCCGTTGTCGTTTTCTACGGAAGGATTGGCATGATTATTGGCCATCCGCAGGGTGCCGTCATCGTTTAGAGCCTCATTCACCACATCCCAAGACTTTGTTTTACCCTTGTAATGACCTACCACTGTTTGAATGTGGGTTTTCATCACTTTCTCCCAGGCTGCTTTATCCCCCTTAAATTCTTTGAGCCATTTGGGTAAAGCGTCGGGCTGATGCCAGAGTAAGGTGTGGCTATGTACCCGCTTGCCGTTGGCTACCGCCCAATCCACTAAATAATCGGCTTTGGTAAAGCTATAGCGATTTGGCTCGGGGTGGATCGAAACCCATTTTTGCTCGGTTTCGGGGGTGATGCTGTTGTACTCGGCTTTGATGACTTGGCGATATCCGGGGCGCTGTTCAAGTAATGAAGGATCACAGCCTACGCCGATCGGGAAGGAGGCACTTTGCCATAAAGCTTTATCTGGAGCATTTTTTGCCGCCAACCAGGGCATTTGACAAGCGCTAGCTAGCCAGAGGCTCAAGGCTACTACTGTTACAATTAACCAATGTTTAACTCGCATTTGGCAAGAGGAGCTTTAGCTACTCCTGAGATTCAGTTTATACATGTTAGCAGTACCTCCAGTAATTACAAGCGGTTGGATAAGATGTCTCTGATACCACAAATTCATTTCCTCATCCCGCTGGAACACATTGGATTAAGCGACCTTCTTCGGCGTAGCCACCCTACCATTCCGTGCTACCGATAAAAATCGTTTCGCCGCTGACGAGATAGGGATTGGTGCAGGCATCGGCGATCGCCTGAGCGAACTCAGCTACAGTGGGCAGCGAACCGGCCTGTTCACGACGTTCATCAATTAATCCTTTGCTAACGCGCTCCATTAATTTAGGGGTGATAGTGCCTTCAATTAAATCACCGCTCACTACAATAAGACTAATTCCTTTTTCTTGTAGTTGTAAGATTCGTTGACGAAGAGCTTGTTCACCCGCATATTTGCTGGCAGCTACTGGCTCATACATTGCTATGCCCGGTTTCTCTTTGTAAAAATGGGCGAGGTGGCTAGTTACAAAAATAATTCTGCCTCCTTCAGACATTAAGGGCACGGCTACTTCCACCAGCCGCTCTTGAGCCGTAAGGTTCAGGCTCATGGCGTAGTCAGCAGCTTGATCTTTTTCTAGGCCACCGCTGGCATTTAGCACTAACAAATCCAATTTGCCAAACTGGGTAGCGACAGCCTGAAACATGCTGTGAACGTCGCTATCGCTGGTAATGTCGGCTTGAGCAAGTATTGTGCGGCGACCAATGGCTTCAATGCTGGCTGCCACATCTTCGGCGCGACTGCCTTTGCTGCGATAATTAATGACAATATCGGCTCCTCGATCGGCTAATAACTTTGCTACTACAGCACCAATTCCTCTAGATGCTCCGGTGATGAGGGCAACTTTGTCGATCAGGTTTAATGTTTCCATGGGTTGCCTCTAGAAAATTTTGGGGGAATCACAGCTTTCACCATAAAACAGTAGCTTCCTGCCGTAAAGTAGATACCATTTATTGACATGCTCCTCTGCCTGAAGGCGAGAGGATTCTTGTTACTGGTTCTCAGAAGTCCGCTTGCTATATCAGGCTGACCATCGATAGTAGAGGCGATCTTCTCCCCAGTCTTTCGCCCATTACAGGCCAGATCCCTAGTGCCCCTAGGTACTGCTTATCCGAAATTTGAGGTTTGTTGAATTGTGGGTACTTACTTATTTCCCCTAGCTATGTTTTTCTTGGCTTTCGCTACCCAATATTTCTCAGATCTAAGCTCTGGTTTCTGGTTCAAGGAGTCTAAACAAGCCACCACCAAGGGATTTCCAACCACTAACACCATAGCAGAAATACTGCATTTTTGCTCGTTTCCAACCTGCGTACACGTTTGGTCTGAGGCAACTCAGACCATAAGCTAGCTTTACGTTGGAAAACAGAATGAATTTTCGACTTGAGTAAGGGAAGCTATTCAGCTAGCTCTGGCGGCAAACCGAAAACTCCATCTGCTCCAGCCTCAAAGTCGATCGATCTCACTACTGCCTCCACATTTAAAGCCCCATAAATATGTGGAAACAAATTATTACCAGATCCCTCATACTTAATCTCTGGCTGTACCAAACTCTCATCAATCACCAAAATCACCAGATCCGGCTGACCCTGGAAAAACCGATTCGCCGAACCCACCACCTGTTTTATTGTCGAACAATGAATAAACCCTTCAGCATCTAGCGTATTTCCTCGATAGGTTCCTAGCTCCTTCGCCGCCGCCCACTCTGCTCGCCGCGTAATGTGCAAAATCGTTTTCATAATATTCTTTGCCGAAGTATCCACTCATTATCTTGTATTCGACTCATCGCAAATGACCATAATAGTTACGGTTCTTAACTATTTGTACAAAACAAATAATGCTTCGATCGAATCTAGCGGGTAAAATCGAGAGATACCCCCAGAGTAAATGAGAGCAAACCAGAGCCATGACCCTCAATTTATACCTATTGCGCCACGGCGAAACCACCTATAGCCGCACCGGTGCCCACTGTGGCTGGATTGATCCCGATCTGACCCCGGAAGGATTGCAAATGGCCGAATCTTTTGCCAGCGTCTATAAAAATGTACAGTGGAACGCCGTTTATAGTAGCCCGATGAAACGTACTTTGGCTACCGCCGAACCCATTTGCAAGATGCTGCATATTCAGCCAGAAATCAGAATTGGACTCAAAGAAATTCACTACGGCGAATGGGAAGGCCAGACCCTAGCCACCGTATTAGAAAAATACCCCGAAAACTACCAGCGCTGGAAAAGCGAACCGGCCTGGAATGCCCCAGCAGGCGGTGAAACTGGCTTACAAGTAGCCAACCGCGCTTTGGGCGTGGTAGCCGAAATCACCCAAAGTTACCCGAGCGGCGATGTATTGATCGTGGCGCACAAAGCCACCATTCGGATTATTCTTTGTAACTTACTGGGCATCGAGCAAGGACGCTACCGCGATCGGCTAGACATTCCGGCTTGCTCGGTGAGCGTAGTAGCTATGGGCAAAGGGGGGCCAATGCTCAAAGCCTTAGGCGATCGATACCACCTCGATGAAAGCCTGCGCAGCCTCCCTGGTACCTAAAAGCTGGCTATTTGCGAGTGGTTTGCTGAATCATCCACCAGCGATAGGCGATCGAACCACCCGCAGCCGCTAAACCCAATATAAATGGAGTGCCGATCCCATGCACACCGCCGAGCAAAGCATTCACGGCTCCGGCGGTAATAATGAATCCAGTAATTGGTTCTTTATCGTAAAAAGACTTCACAGATAGTCAGCCTGAGGGCATGAAAAACACTATTAGTTAACATACCCAAAAGCTCTTAGCGGAGACCGAGCAATGTTAAAAGACCAGAACCAGTAAATACTTCAATCACTAACAGTGCTGCAAAGCCAATCATTGCAGCACGGCCATTTAATGTCTCGGTCGCACGGCTAAATCCAAACTTGGGCTGAGAAATTTGTGGTAGGGTTTTAGGCTGAGGAATATTCATAGCAACGACATTTATTTACATTTCGTTACCATTCTATCATCTCCAACTCTCCAGATCACTATTCTTCAATTTGCCATAAATCATGCTGATCGCCAGTGGCCAACATCCGTTTAGGCCGTAGCACCAGCACCAACTGACCAATAATCGGCTCAGTGGGAGCAGCAGAAAAGTAATCAATTACTAATTCCCCCGCCCGATCGATCATGAAATATTTAAAGTCATTCCATTCGGTAATGCCTCGATCGATTAACATCAGCAGCTCTTCATCCATCTCAGCATCTTTGATTAACTCTTGGTTGGTCTGAAATACCACAACCGGATCGATCGCCGAGATCACCATTTGCCAGCCGGGTAAACCCACCCAGCGTTTCCAGTCAGTATTTACCAAACTAAAAGCACCAACCGCTGTAGCCCGAGGAATGGCCGCCACATCAGCAGTCTTTAAGGGTAGCTTACCCGCCACTGGCAAAAACCGAGGCAGTTCTTCATCGCTCTCTAACCGATACAACGGCAGCTTGGGATTAGCGCGTTGGGGTTGATTCAAGCTGCCCAGCAGCTTCTCGATTTGTTGACGAGCGCTGTTGCTATGGGCAAACAGCAAGCCCCGTGCTACCAAGCGGGTTTTTTCCATCAAGTCATGCTGTTGGCTGGCATAGCGCCAATATTGATAGGCCACTGCATCGCCGGGATGAGCGGTAAAACCAGTGGGTAACTGGCGCAGATCTGCATAATCTTTAGTGGCCTTGGCTACTTCCTTGGCGTTTTCGGAATTGAGATTGCGATCAACCAAAAAATCTGCCACTGCCGCCCGGTCTTTTTTACTCAAGATCCGCAGCTCATATAAGCTATCGCTGCCTACTCGGGTAAAATGGGCAGTCGTTGCTGGCTGTACACCAATTTCTTCCATGCTGGCAAAGACCTGAGCAGCCACCATCAATTGATTTTGGTGGATTGGCTCAAAGCCGCTGGCCTCAAAAATTTGCTGTTGATTATAGCCAGTCTTTTGTAACTGTTGGCAGTCTTGACCCCATTGCACCCAAGTCCCCTCCTTGCGACGCAAACGGAGCAAAACAAATTCAGGATCAAATTCAGGATTCGTAGTGGGAGGGGTAGTATCGTTCACAGTAGGTTGTGCAGTCATTGCAGATTAAGTTCACGAAACAGCAGAAAAATTAGACCGGTTGAACTAGGTGAGTCAAATTAAGCAATAGGGCGACTCCACCAAGCCAGCACCGCCAAAATAAGATTGATCAGATAAAAGGTGCCAACAACCTGGGTTTCTTTCCAGCCGCCTAATTCTAAATGGTGATGAAAAGGAGCCATCCGAAACAGCCGCTTGCCTTTGCCATCAGCATCTTTGGTTGCTTTGTAATAGCTGACTTGAGCAATTACCGACAGGGCTTCGATAAAAAAGATGCCGCTAATTACAAACAGCGCCCATAAATTATTGGTGATAATGCCCGCCGCCCCCAAAGCGCCACCTAAAGCTAGAGAGCCAGTATCGCCCATGAAGACCCGGGCTTTGTTGCGGTTATGCACCAAAAAGCCCAGATAAGCGCCGCTTAAACAAACGCAAAAAATCGAAACCTCAGGGTATTTCACGCCAGTCACTGCCGCCATGGTCAACAGCGCGATCGCCCCGGTACCACCAGCCAGACCATCGACACCATCAGTCAAGTTGGTAGCATTGCTTTCAGCTAACAGGACAAAAACTGCTAGTCCCCAAAAAAACAGGCCAAAAGGCAATATCCCAAAAGGCAAAGCCACTGAGGTAATATTCACCGTCTTGGTCAAATAAGCCCAGAGGCAGAACAGTCCCGCTGCGCCTATTTGTAGACCCAGCTTGCCTTTGGGAGTCAAACCTTCGTTTTTACGGTTGCTTAAGCTCTTCCAATCATCGACCCCCCCGATCGCCAGATAACTAGCTGTCATTAAAGACAAAGCCACCACATCCATATTAAAGCGCGACCAAATCACGGCAATTAGTAAGCCGGTAGGCACCACAAATACACCGCCCATAGTGGGCGTGCCTGCTTTTTTTAAATGGGCTTGCGGGCCATCTTCACGAATAAATTGCCCCATTTTGAGCTGACCCAGTTTGGGCACCGCCACATACCCGATCGCCGCCACCGCAGCAGCAGTGATCACAAAAGGCAGAATCAGAGAAGTTTCTAACAAATGATTAAAGCGGTAATCTAGAAACGCAGTAACAGCCGTGAGGATGGCACCAATGGCATACAGTAACTGGGAACCAGTGGGGCTAAAGCTGCTGCTGGTAGAGGCTTTCTCGTTCATAACTAATTAAAAAGTGGAGATGGTGGCACTAGAAGTTGGAGGATCTAGAGATGCTGAAAAATTTGCATCCCTCTCGCTACTGGGGAGAGGGACATCAATAGATAATTATTTAATCTTCGTCATCGTTGCTGTTGTCATCATCATCGCTGGCGCTGCTGTCATAATCACCTTCCATGAGATCATCGGCAAAGTTATCCGGCGGAAACTCCGGCTGGGTAGTATCTCGATCATCTCGATCGATCAAGCGGCCTTGTGCTTCGAGCCAGTCCAAAATAGATGTTTGTCTTCTGACCGGAATGACCGGAGCAGGCTGATAGCGGGGACGCTCTGTTAGAGCAGGATTATTGAATGGTTCGGACATGATTTGACATCTCCCAGAGTTGGCCGGTATCAAGTTTAGCACTAGGTTCACGTTAAATGTGGCGATCCAGCAGCCCTGTAGAGGTATTTTTGTAGAGATTTGTAAAGTGCTCCTAAAATTTGCTGGGCAATCTGCCAATTTGTGTGGTAATTTGATTACATCTGCGGACATGGCGGAATGGTAGACGCGCTAGTCTTAGGAACTAGTACCTAGTGTGTGGGAGTTCGAGTCTCCCTGTCCGCATATTCAATTTACGATGCTCAGCTCCTATCAAAAATACTAGAGCTAAGCTTTTGAGGAAATTTGCAACAGATGAGGTCAAAATTTTGAACGTGCGCGGTAGGAAAGTACGCATAGCCAGAAACACCATGTCTTATACCGGGCGCAGCTCTAAGCCGCGTATGTCGCGGCGACGTGCCCTGCCAGCGCACTTTTTGGCACCAGATGACAGCATCAGCGAGTCGGCACATTCTTCTAACGTGTATCCAGGTCTAGTGGATGAGTTTGAGAATGATGAAGAAAACGAAGATCTGCCAGAGATCGCTTACTTCTGGGATTAAGACTTTTGGATATCTATCAACTTGCCCTGCGACCATTACTTTTTAATATCCTCCAGGCCGATCCAGAACAGGTTCATCGATCTGCCTTGGATTATTTGGCAACTCTCGATCGCAGTAAAACATTCGGCTCCGATATTCTCAAAGCAAGCTGGCGACAGTGGTTTTGCCTTGCAGATCCTCGGCTAGAGCAAACTCTTTGGGGCAAAAATTTTCCTAACCCGATCGGTCTAGCCGCAGGCTTTGATAAAGATGGAGTCGCTCCCGGCATTTGGCCAACTTTGGGCTTTGGTTTTGCGGAATTAGGCACAGTAACTTACCATCCTCAAGCGGGCAACGAGAAGCCTCGCTTGTTTCGGCTCCCAAACGACTTGGCAGCCTTGAATCGGATGGGATTTAATAATCTAGGGAGTGAATCGATGGCAGCTAGACTGATCGATCGAGCACCTAGCCCCTATCCTCTCGGCATCAATCTAGGCAAATCCAAGGTTACTGATGAAGCTGATGCTGCCACTGACTATGCCGGTAGTTTTCAACGCTTACAAAACTGCGGTGACTATTTTGTGGTAAATGTTAGCTCTCCCAACACACCGGGACTGCGCAATTTACAAGCGGTAGATATGCTGGCAAAAATTGTAACTGCCATGCAGCAGGTAAATCATCAGCTTCCCATTTTAGTTAAAATCGCTCCAGATTTAGCCTGGGAAGATATTGCTGCCGTGGTAGAACTATCGCAAAACATGGGGCTAGCCGGAATTATCGCCACGAATACCACGATCGATAAAGCTCCACTAACTACCAAAATTTTGCCGGAAACCGGTAATTTATTGGTCGATGAAGCTGGAGGAATTAGTGGTGCACCCTTGCGAGATCGCTCCACTGCGGTAATTCGCTATATTTATCAAACCAGCCAAGGCCGACTACCCATCATTGGTGTCGGTGGAGTCTTTAGCGCCGATGATGCCTGGGACAAAATAACTGCTGGCGCTAGCTTAGTGCAACTATATACTGGCTGGACTTATCAAGGCCCTTGGACAGTCTTAAGAATTCTACAGGGATTATTAAACAAGCTAGAAGCCCATGGTTTAGAAAACATTGAGCAAGCGATTGGCTTTCATAAACACTTCACGAACGGATCTGCCGAGAAGAATCAGGTTAATCCAAAAACCTAAGTTAAAGACCCACGGGTAGAAGCTTAAAGCAAGACCAAAACAATAGAAATATTGCACTTGTCATCATTCCATCTCAGCCGCAGAATACCCCAATTAGTACCTATCTGCTACTTGTCAAAAATGCTTGTTGACAGCAAAGTTAACCTCTGGTTATATGTATTTTGCTTCGATCGGGCTGCTAGTAACAGTCCATCGATAGAAACAGCCCTGGCCTTAACGCGCCGCTCACGAATCTGAGGAAGCCTCAGATTACGCGAAGCGCTTTTGATTGGGGCTGTTTCTATTCTAGGGTCAGTGGGGTTCTAATGGGGTCTTACGGGTTTTGTATGTTCAGTTTTCTTGGTTGGTTTCGGTGGTGCTGTTTTCGGCTTTTGTGCCTGTTCGATCGCCATTGCCAAACATGAGCAAAGCCGCTTTAATCCCTTGCCCGGTGTGACCCCTTCTTTTAGTTCAAGTGCTTCCCCGTGGGTTTCTAGCCAGCCCAACCCAGTCTTAACCACATCTACACTCACATCTGTTTTACTGCCAGCAATGGCTATCAGTTGGACGATGGGGGCATCGTCAGGGATGTTCGGAAAGTTGTCTAAGGCAATCTGTTTGAATTTGAGGGGGATATGGGTTCTAGCCATTGCTTCTAACCTCCATTTTGTGAGCTAATCATATATTCAAAATCGCGTCGAAACCGAATTAAATAGTCATTTTTATAGGTTTTATCCTTCGTGTTTATAAATCCGCTATCATCAAGCCACTAACCTAACTCAAACTTGGCATCTAAGCCTTTGAGTTCCGCTCGAAGTTCCTTAATATCACCCTTTACCTCAGCAAAGCCCACCTTCATTTCTAGCGCCAGGTCAGCAATCTGTTTCTGGGTATTGGTGGCTAGTTCGGTAATCTGCTTCTGGGTTGCAGTATTGCCGGTGATGATTAAATCTTTTAATTGCTGAAGGTCTGTACCTATGGCGGTTGTCATGTTAACCTCTGGTTATGAGTTATATTCTGTTCGATCGCGCTGCTGCTAACAGTTCGTTCGATCGAAACAGCCCCGCCTTTACTGGTTGGGGCTGTTTTGATTATATGACCACTTCTGACCACTTGGGGATACGTCAGTAGATATAAAGTCTATGGGGATTCTCCACATGCAGAGTCCCACAAAATTCTTAGATAGGCTGATACTAAATGCAGAGTAACATCACTGTTCAGAGTAGAAAGCTGCATTTTTTCCTGGGTCAACTCTGAGCAAGATGGCATCTAGCTGCCCGTTCGCTCATTTTTAACAATAAAAAATGATTAAGTTTTACAGGGCTTGAGATGTAGGCTGTAAATGGACTCTGGTAATTCCAGCATTGAAAGTATCTGTTGATGAAGGGCAGAAAGTGT
>JAAFHZ010000082.1 GCA_013297675.1 Synechococcales cyanobacterium bin59.metabat.ball.084
GGATAGAAACGATAGCGATAGACTTTTTCCATATTCACATCCTAATGCAATTTCTGTGAATGTGCAACACTAGTCTTTCCTACTTGCCTATCGGCAGAAGGGGACTAAACCTGCCACGCACGGGTCTGAGGTCGCCTCAGACCAAACGTGTACGCAGGTCGTCCCCCGAATCGCTTCCCTCTCAGGGCTGAAGCCACTGAGTTTCCCACATCCCGCACTATTCATATGATCAAATCTTTTCAGCGCATTACTGGCAGGTGGCTGACACTTTGCCTCGTTACACTGTTAGTAACAATTATTATCGCTCCAGTTTGGTCTCAATCATTGCCCCTCCGATCTCAGCGCAACACTATTTTGATGATTGGCGATGGCATGGGCTGGAACCTCGCCCGCATCGCAGCTATTCAGAATGCCATCAAGCAGGGCAAAACTGGCAAAACTCTCTCAGACTTTTATGTACAGGGTCGGGGCACTGGTCTGAATATGCAAACCCTCCAAGGCTATGCCCTCAGCACCACCTACGGCACAATAATTGCCGATGAGAAAGGTAAATATAGCGGTAACAACAGCGCTTTAGATGATTCCCGCAAGCTGACAGGTGCCAGTGCCTTACGGCCTAATTTCAAGTTTGAACCCAGCAAAAATTTAGTGGGGTATGATCCGGTGCGCGGCGGCGCTAATCCATGGACAGCAGGCAGCGATCGAGAATACCTCAAAGCCAACTATCCAGACTCAGCAAACACGGCAACCACTTTATATACCGGAGTGAAGAGCTACAACAACGCGATCGGTGTAGATATTTATGAGCGCCCTTTAACTTCTATTTTAAAAACTGCGGCTAGCTTGGGCAAATCTACCGGCTTAGTTACTTCGGTGCCGATCGATCACGCCACCCCCGGAGCTGCTGCCGCTAACGTCAATCGCCGCACCAAATACGATCAAAATGCCAAAGATGCCACACCCTTAGATAACATTTTGCAGCAAGAGCTGCGCATCTATCAGCCTACGGTGTTACTCGGTGGTGGACATCCCCTTGCTAACGTCAAAAACCCCCTGCCAACTGGGGTAGAGCCAGATCATACTTACATCAGCGAAACCACCTATCGAGAACTGAGTAGTCGTCCTAATAATAATATTTACAAGTATGTTTTTCGGGAGCGGGGCGCTAATGCCGCTCAGGTCTTGGCCAAGACGGCTGCGAAGCTAGATCCCAATCGAGGAGCAAGACTACTGGGAGTTTACGGCGCACGCGGCCAAAATGGCAATTTGCCAGTGAGTTCGGCCAACGGTGACTACAGTACCACGGGGTTAGATCTATTTAAAGTCCATGGTACTAGAGGTCTACAGCCAGATATCGATCGACCATTTAGCCCCAACGAAACCACTACCCAGTTTATTCAGCGAGAACGCAACGAAAACCCCACACTCAATGACCTGACCAAGGCAGCTTTAACGGTATTGAGCAAAGACCCCGATGGTTTTTGGCTGATGGTAGAAGGCGGTGATATCGATTGGGCTGGTCATGACAACAATCTGGATAATTTAATTGGGACAGTGTTAGATTTTGATCGATCGGTCGGCACTGTAATTCAATGGATTAAACAGCATGGGGGCTGGGAGCGCAATCAGCTAATAGTGACCGCAGATCACGATCACTATTTGACTTTAAATGATAATTTTCCTCAGCTTTTGCGTCAGCAGGGTGCCGAGAAACTCACTGAGCTTGATATAGCCCAGGAAGCTGGACATTACTGGGGTTCTCAGCCAGTGGTCGCCAAAGATGCCATCGGCAAAGAGTTACCAGAAACTGGTAAGTATGGTTGGGGCAATCATAGTAATCGTCCGGTGCCGGTTTATTATCAGGGATTTGCTTCTGAGGTATTGACTAAATCGATCGGGCAAGGATTTCAGCTCTATGGCCACAATGTCCCAGGGGTTTCAGGGTTAACCGATCAAGTGCATATCTATCGCACCCAATTAGCCGCAGTCCAAGCTGGCCGAAAATCAAATGGCAACTAAACTAATCGAATCAAAATCAAAGCAATGATCGCTGGGAGCGTCTGAGCTACAATTGCCAAAATTCTTAGCTTGTATGGTTTAGGTGGATTATCGCTGCCCACAGTAAGAGTTACACTGCCATAAATTCCGGCGATCGCAATAAAACCCAAAAAAAATGTCCAAATCTCGACAGAGTTTGCTGGAGACAGCCACCCCCACAGCATTCCTGCTGCCAGCAAACCATTGTACAAGCCCTGATTACTCGCCAACACCTTAGCGATTTGACCATCACTAAAATTATCAAAGCGAGTACGTCGTTTATCCCATTGAAATATTTGCTGGGTCAGAAAGTACATGTGAAGCAGGCCGATGAAACCAATCAGAACAGGTATTAAGGTTTTCATATCACAAAATCATTCATTACTTTCCTGATTTTCTCATAAAATCTAGTATTTCAGCATGAGTGGGCTGGGCATCGATCGCCCCCGGTTTCAAAGTAGTCAAAGCCCCTGCTGCTGACCCATAGCGCACCGTTTCTGCCGCCGACTGCCCTGCCCCCAACTGATGCAACAAGCCCGCCACAAAAGCATCTCCAGCCCCCGTAGTATCCATTGCAGCCACCGGGAAAGCGGCCTGCTCACCCTGCATCCCATGCAACCAATACTTACAAACATTGCCCCCATCCGTAATCACAATCCCCTGCGCCTGGGGCAAATGTTTACAGAGCGGTAGCGGCACAGTATCGCCATAGAGCAACTCGGCTTCTTCTTTAGCAAACTTAATATAATCGGCTTTTACCAACAACTGCCGGATCGGAGCCAAAGCCGCCGCCGGATCTGACCAAAAACTTGGCCGCCAATTCACATCCACCAAAATCTTGATGCCCTGAGCCTTGGCCAACTCTACCGCCCGCCAAGTACTAGCTGCGCTGGCCGGATAAGCCAAAGCCAAGGTGCCCAACTGCAAAAAATCAGCTCCTACGAATAACTGCGCTGGCACCTCCGAGAGCATCGCATCAGCAAACTGGTCGGCTGGTACACCGCCAAAACCACCAAACGATCGATCACCAGCCATATCTCTCACCACCTGTACCTGACGAGTAGGAGCAGTGGGGTGACGCTGTATCCCGCTGACATCCACCCCAATCGATTGCAGCTTGGCGGTCAAATCTCGGCCTGTCTGGTCATCTCCCACACAGCCAATGAACCGCGATCGATCGCCCATCTTCACCAACCCACAGGCCACATTAGCTGGTGCTCCACCCGCCAAGGGAGTCCAAGACTTCACCTGATCGGCACCTTGGTCGAACTTGGCACCTATTTGGTCAGCTAGCAAATCAAAAAGTACTTCGCCTAAACAAATGATCGTAGACATATCAGCTTACCTATAATGAAATATTTAGAGGCACAATAAAGATCACAGCATTAGCCAGTAGAATTTTTCACCATTACCGTCTAGAGTATAGGCGTGAGTATATATACCAGTTGCTGATCGCAGCACACCTGTCTAAAAATAGATGGGCTTCCCAACACTACCAAAATTTCTTATGAGTGATCCAAAAACGCAGTTGTCGGCGAACCTCTCCGATCGAGAGCTAGAAATCATTGCCGCGATCGCTGACGGTCTCACCAACGAAGATATTGCTGCCCGCTTAGATATCAGCAAGCGCACAGTAGATAACCATGTGAGCAATATCCTCAAAAAAACTAGCACCGACAATCGAGTAGCCTTAGTCCGCTGGGCACTGCAATGGGGCAAGGTCTGTATTGATGAGGTCAACTGCTGTGTGTTGCCTACTCCCATCAAGCCATAAGACATTCTGTTTACTACCAAGTATTGTGCAAATTCCCCGCAGTAAGCTATGATGTGAAGCTGATTCTGTTCCAAAAAATTACGATCTGTAAAGATAGTCAATCTGCACAACAGATGTCAAAAATTGTATTCGGGAGCAGTCCTATTTCGAGCTGGCATTAGCCAATTGAATATTTCCTAGCCACAGACAGCAGGAGTCTTACGACTTAATACCCTGCCGAGGTTAATGCCAGCTTTTTTGCTGACTTTATTTGTAACCCCGGCTAGCTGCCGGGGTTAGTGTTTGTGGGTACCCGAATATGAGCAACCAGACCACCAACGAGGTTTACCAATGGGGAGAACCCTAGCAAATAAACAGGCGATCGTAGCTGAACTCAAGGAACACTTGAGCACCAGCCAAATGGTGGCGGTTATCGATTACCAAGGTCTGACTGTGGCCGAAATCACCGACCTACGGCGGCGTTTACGCCCCAAAGGTGCGATTTGCCAAGTCACCAAAAATACCTTCATGAGCAAGGCGATCGCCGATGATGCAAACTGGCAGCCAGTTTCCGAGTTTCTCTCGGGTGCTTCGGCCTTTTTGATTATTCAAGACGATGTAGGCGGCGCTATCAAAGCCTACGGCGAGTTCCAAAAATCTGCCAAAAAGACCGCCTTGCGAGGCGGTGTAATGGAAGGCAAGGTGTTGTCAGAAGCTGACGTGAAAGCGATCGGCGACTTGCCATCTAAGGAACAACTCATGGGTCAAATCGCTGGCTCGCTCAATATGGTTACGGCCAAGATTGCGATCGGCGTGCAAGAAGTTACTACTTCTATTGCCAGAGGTATTCAGGCAAACGTGGACAAAGGCTAACAGCCCGCTCAGCAAGAGCAAGTCCTGTTCTTGGCAGCGCTCAGGCGCTATAAGATTACCGCTATTTTTTTCATTCACCATATCAAGGACGAACATACATGTCTGCTGCAACCGACAAAATTTTAGAACAGTTAAAAGCGCTTTCCTTGTTGGAAGCTGCTGAATTAGTTAAGCAAATCGAAGAAGCTTTTGGCGTTTCGGCTGCTGCTCCTGTAGCGATCGCTGGCCCTGCTGGTGCTGCTGCTCCTGCTGAAGCTGCTGAAGAAAAAACTGAATTCGACGTTATCCTCGAATCTGTGCCTGATGACAAGAAGATCTCGGTTCTGAAGGTCGTTCGCGGCTTGACTGGCTTGGGTCTGAAGGAAGCAAAAGACTTAGTAGAAGCTGCTCCTAAGGCCATCCGCGAAGGTGTGCCCAAGGATGCTGCTGAAGACGCTAAGAAGCAAATCGAAGAAGCTGGCGGTAAGGTTGCAATTAAGTAGCCTTAAATCCCCCATTTAAATATTCCCGCTGTTATCTTTGTTCGATAATAGCGGGATGTTTTTTGGGGATAGACTCTAGGGATCAAGCAAAATTTGTGCAGCTCGATCGATCGCTTTGCGCACCTGATTAAAACCAGTGCCACCATAGCTATTCCTGGCCGCCACTACCTGCCGAGGCTTAATAGCATCGTAAATATCATCCTCAAAAGCCGGATGAATCGCCTGCCATTCTGCCAAAGTCAAATCCTTCAGCAGCTTATTAGCCAGCAGACAAGTTTTGACCACCTGCCCCACCAGGCCATAAGCCTCCCGGAAAGGCACTTGCTTAGTTACCAAATAATCGGCCACATCAGTTGCATTGGAAAAATCTTCATTTACTGCCGCTGCCAATCTGGACGGCTGGAACTCTAGACCCTCTTGGAACAACACAATCATTGCCGTCAAACAGACCTGCACAGTTCTCACTGAGTCAAATAGCCCTTCCTTGTCTTCTTGAAGATCTTTGTTGTAAGCCAATGGCAAGCCCTTCATAATAGTCAGCATCGCCTGTAAATGACCAAATACCCGCCCGGTTTTGCCGCGTACCAGCTCCGCTACATCGGGATTTTTCTTTTGGGGCATAATGCTAGAGCCAGTGGCGCAGCGATCGGTTAACTTAATAAACCCCGCCTCTTGAGTTGCCCAAAAAATCACTTCTTCTGCCAGACGACTGAGATGCACCATGATAATGCTGGCCGCGCCCAAAAACTCGATCACAAAATCTCGATCGCTCACCCCGTCCAAGCTGTTGGCATAAATATCAGCAAAGTTTAAAAGATCGGCAGTAAAAGCTCGATCGATCTTCAGGGTAGTCCCGGCCAAAGCCCCACAGCCCAAGGGTGAAATATTAACTCGCTTACGCACATCACCCAGTCTCTCCCAATCTCGATCGGCCATTTCAAAGTAGGCCAATAAGTGATGAGCCAAACTAATAGGCTGGGCGCGTTGGAGGTGAGTATAGCCAGGAATAAGAGTCTCTACATTTTCCTTGGCCAGATGGAGTAATACTTGTTGCCAATCTCGCAACTGCTGGCGAATAAGATCGATTTGAGCTCGCAAATACAAGCGGGTGTCGGTGCCTACTTGGTCATTACGAGAGCGGGCAGTATGCAGCTTTTTACCCACATCTCCCACAATGGCAATTAGTCTTTTTTCAACTGCGAAATGCACATCTTCTAAGTCTAGGCTGATCGGCAGATGACCATCACGGTGCTCTTGGCGAATTTGTTGCAGTCCCGCAACCAGTTGCCCCGCTTCATCACCGCTGATGATACCGGTGTGGGCAAGCATTTGAGCATGGGCGATCGAGCCATCTAGATCATATTCAATGAGCTGAATATCGAAGCTGATACTGGCGTTGAATTCAACGATGGCGGGGTGAAGTGTTCCGTCGAAGCGTTGGCTCCAGGTCTGTGACATGGCAGTGCCCTAAAAATCTTTGGTCTCTAGCATTTTAGCGGCTTGTGGTCTTTTGCTGATTGGCGGCAATTATTCTGAGATTTTTTGATAGACGGCACAAAGACGGCTAGGGGTCATGATTTTGGCGTGAAACATAAAGTTTGCAGGCACGTTGATAATTACATGATCAGGAGATTTGAAGTATTGCTCAAAGCTGGCGGGCATTCCGTGGGGAGTGTTGGCGCTGTAAGGCACTGGTTGAAAGAGTTGCTCGGTAAATTTCACCGCGCTGCATTGGGCTTGGGAAACAATTTGTTGTAGGAATTTTTCGCTGGTTAATGATTGAAACAGGTCGGTTTGGGCAGCCGGTTCCAGGGTGAAGCTGCCATCGAAATTATCAATGATTTTGATTTCCATGTGGGTCTGCTGAGGGAGAAAAGGGGATACCGGTTCTCATTATCCGCAAGATGACGATCGGCTGCATTTTGCTGTAACGAATCTTTTGATATGTATTTAGTGATACTAATCATCCGATGTTGTTACAAACTTACATTGATGGAGTTTTGGCGGCGCAGTTGACCCATTTGCATACTTCGACTTCACGGCAGGGCTGAATTCCAGTTGGCTTCAATTCTTTCCAGATCTTTTTTAGCTTTTAATTGGGTGAAGAGTTGGTAGGCGACTTCATAGTGTTCTTGGGCTTTTTGGTGATCTTGCTTCGATCGATAAATCTGTGCTAAGCGCCAACTAATTGTCGCAATATGCTGATACATATGGAGATCATTCATCAATGTAAACTCTTTATTCAAGCATTCTTCGGCAGCTTCAAAATTTCCTTTTATTAGCTCATGCTCTCCTATTGCACCCCAAGAGATGGCAATACCTGAACGGTTTTCTACTCCAGCAAACAGTTCTAAAGATTCTTGATATAGTTCTTTGGCTTTAGCCCAATTACCTTGATCCTGGGCAAGATCTCCTAAATATCGATAAGAAGTTGCTACAGATGCACTATCCCCTCGTTCTAGTTGAGCTTCTATAGATCTTTGATATAGTTCTGCCGCTATATCAAAGTCACCTCGATTATGGGCTAGATGCCCCAACCTCACCCAAGAAGTTGCCATTCCTGAATTATCTCCCAACTCTGTTTGGATTTTTAGGGATTTGTGACATAAATCTTCTACTGCTTGATATGATCCTAAGTCATAATATAAATTGGCTAATCTGATTAATGTATTCAACAGATTGGATTTAAGATTTAATACCATTTGGATGTCAGTTGCTCGTTGAAAATATTTAATTGCTTTTTTTCGATTGTCTATGCGATCGCCAATATTCCAACTTGCATAGACTTGCCCAACTCGATCAAGTAAGGTCGCTAATACCGGTGAATTTTTATTTTTTTGTTCAAGTTCTTCAATACTTCCAAGTAGCTCATCTAATGGCAAATAGCTTGATTGATTAACTATAAATAACTCTGAATACCTATGATTGTCAGAAATAAATTTTTTTGCAGTTTTCATTGGAACTGCAAACCTAAAAACTCCACCACGCCAACGCCAAAAATCTGGTGCTTTGACAATCATCTGATTCATAATTCTAGGTGTAACCCATAGCACGATCGGATACTGAAATTCTCGCAACCCTTCTCTTGTCCACTGCAAATAGCCAAAGAACCTATCCAATGCCGAGTTTTTTTCATCATCTCGGATCGGAATGGACATTAAATCTGCTGCACCCAGTACAGAAATTACTGCTGATGTCTTTGGCTTTTTTAGCTCAGGTTGATTATTGACTAATTTTTCTAGTGCTGCTCTTAGGCTTGGCTCCGATCGATCTAAAGTAATTCGATAACTTGGGATTACTGGAGCTAATTCGTTTTCATACTGCCCAATCAGTTCTTGTTGAAATTCACCTGACTCACAAGAAGCAATAATCAACAACATCATGCCTTGGCCAGCCTCAATAACTGTGGTCAGACCTGCATAGCTATATTCATTATCTATTGGATTTTCTTCTATTATGATATCACTTAACATATAGACCAATTCTGAAATGCAGTCTGAAATAATTCTAAGCGGCTATTACTCATAAACCAACACTGACAATAAATCTGATTCTTCCTTCAGTATTATGGTAACTGGGCGGAACGTGGCTAAATGATAACCCATTCATTCCCAATTTTATCTAGAATTGCCAAAGAACGCCATCTTGGAGGATCGATCGACATGCCCACCATTACCTGGATCTCTAACTTTGCCAGAAAAGGCATCCTGATTCTTGGTCTGTTGTTAACTCTGAGCCTCAGCGGCTGTGTCAAATACCAAACCACGATCGATTTCCATAGCTTCAACAGCGGCGAATTGATTCAGCACATCACCCTAGATAAGCAGTTTTACCAAATCAACCAACAGGCGATCGATATCTGGTTAGAGTCGATCGAACAACGCGCCCAGCAAATTAACGGCACCGTCAGCAAAACCAGCCCCCAAGAACTTGTAGTCACCGTTCCTTTTCGCCGGACACCCGAGCTAGTCAGCAAATTCAATCAATTTTTCGCTGGCGATCAACAGGGCTTAGCTTCTAATCTCTCGATCGCCGAAAGTAACTTCCTATTAGCCAGCCGCTATCAACTCACCTATGACCTTGACCTCAGCTCTCTGACCGTCAACAGCTTAGAACGTGGCAAAACCATTGATTTACAATTTGCTCTCCAAGCCCCCAGCATCCCTTTTGAACAGTTCAGGGCTGCGCCCCAACAATGGCCACTGCAACTCGGCAAAGTCAATCATCTCACCTCGACTTTTTGGATTCCCAATCCCTTGGGCATCGGCGGCTTGCTCATTGGAATTTTGGTGGCTATCGGCTACTTGCTGAAATCTTTAGTTACTCCTCGCCGACTGATAGCTTAAAATTGGCAGCTTAACATTTGCAACAGAGATCCTGAAGATCTCGGGTAGGTCTTAGAATGGCTAAGTACTTTTTTGCTGGTGGCCGCCAATATTGTTATGGAAATTTTCCCCGCGATCGATCTACTGGGTGGTAACTGCGTGCGCCTGTATCAAGGTGACTATGCCCAATCCCAAATTTTTAACGAAAACCCGATCGCCGTAGCCACCGCATGGCAAGCCACCGGCTGCACCAAACTTCACCTCGTAGACCTAGATGGAGCCAAAAGCGGTGAACAGGCCAACCGAGGCATCATTGGCCAAATAGTCCAAGCTGTGCCAGAAATGACCATCCAGGTTGGGGGCGGCTTACGCAGCGCTGACAACGTGAAAGCCTTGTTAGATCTGGGAGTCCATCGAGCAATTTTAGGCACCGTGGCGATCGAACAACCTCAATTGGTCGCAGAACTCTGTAAGCAATACCCCGGCCAAATAGTAGTAGGCATCGATGCCCGAGATGGCTGGGTGGCCACCAAAGGCTGGATCGAAACCTCCCAAGTAAAAGCCACCGACCTGGCACAGCAAATGGCTGATTGGGGTGCGGCGGCAATTATTTACACAGATATTCAAAGAGACGGCACTTTAGTAGGGCCAAACTTACCCGCTTTGCGAGAACTAGCCGAAAATACCCCAGTACCCGTGATCGCCTCTGGCGGCGTGGGTTCCTTGGCAGATTTACTGAATCTTTTGACCTTAGAACCCTTAGGAGTGACTGGCACCATTGTTGGCAAAGCCCTATACACCGGAGCCTTTACCCTCACCGAAGCTTTACAAGCCGTGGGGCCAGGGCGCTGGCAAGATGTCAGTAACTCTAGTTTTGCTTAGGCTGGTTGATCGCGCGGTGCAGCAGAGTAATCATGTCAGAAATTTGCTGGCGGCTGAAGTTACGCAAAATTAATTGAGCAGCACCACGAGCATCCAACGGAATAGAGAGTTGGGCAGGAGCCGCTGGCAAAGATGCTGGGGCAGTGGCTGGGGCAGGTGCGGGGACAGTGGCAATCGCCAGTGCTTGCAGGGCAGAGCTAGGCACAATTTCTTGACCTCGACCAACGGCCAATAAGTCACCGGCCAGCTTCAGCTCTTTAATCACCACTGGAGCGAGAGCTTCATAGGCATTGGCCGAGTTGCCGATCGCCTGAGCCGAGATTTTGAGAATATTTTGCCAAGAGGCAGTATTGACATCAAGATGAGCCAAGTTTTGGCAGTAGCTAGCAATTTGGGGGCGAGAGGCAGCGGCTTCACCCTGCTTAAACGAATTCAACATCGCCTTGAGGTTTTCCATGACCTGAGCAGACAGATTGACTGGCGGAGCCATTACCGCCGTGCTAGAGCGGGCTACAGCTACATTATTGTTGGCATAAGCAGCTTGAGATACGGGCAGTGGTGACTCGATCGTCGCCATCCCTAACAATTCATTGAGATATTCTTTGAGTTCGGCAAAGTTGCTCAGAGAGCTTTGGACGATCGGTTCAACGATTTCGGGACGGAGAGTAAGAGTAGGAGATTCTGCCAGCTCAGTTACCAGCTCTTTGAGAGCGTCATAGCCCTTGAGAAACATGCTTTCTAGCTGCCGATCGACCGGAATAGAATGATCTCGTAAAATTTTAAAGCAGTCTTCTAGCTGATGAGAAGTTTTTTGAATGCTATCAAAGCCCAGCATTGCCGCGCCACCTTTGACTGAATGCGCTGCCCGAAATAGCTCATTAACTCGATCGGCATCTTTAATTACTTCGCCAAGATCTAACAGACCATGTTCTACTGTATCTAGGTGCTCTTGAGCTTCTTCGATAAAATAGTGAATGATTTGCTGTTTACTGTCGTCCATTTTTCAACTCCTAGGAGATGTACCTTGAATAGTGAGTGGGCTACCTCCTAGCTAAAGCATGAGGTAATTGCCAAATATATCTGCCCAATTATTTTGGCCATTAACTAGCAGCCAACAGCCAATTGTTGAAGACTAGTCGCTTAAGACTAAAGACCATGGGCTTTTGCAATAAACTTTTTTAAAAAATTTGTTGGTTGGCTGGCTTTCATTGAGTGGTGAATGATTACCTCTATCAATCATGCCCAAAAAAATTTCATAATTAGCATCTCTGATCACTCGGCTGCAATGCAGACTTTCTGGAGAGAGGTAGATTGATTAGGAAAATCATAACCGGAAAATGGCTAGCCAAGCTTGATACAAATCACCCAGTAATACATAGTAACTACCTAGGTGTACTAATTGAAAACTGTTGTTGCAGCTCTCTCTGATTAACTAATATAAGGTGTAGTATGGATCTTTGAGCCAAGACAATTTTAATGAGTGCTGCCTTCTCCCAACCATGAACCCAGCTTTTCAGTATCCTATTTTTGGCCCCGAAACCCTTTGCCCCCACTGTCAGCAAGTTGTCCCGGCCTTGACTCTGACGGATACTTACCTATGTCCTCGTCATGGGGCATTTGAAGCAGACCCTCATACTTTAGAATTGGTTCACCTCCAGTCGGGTCGGCAGTGGCGACTATGGGAAGGGCAATGGTATCGACAGCATACTCACCCTGATGGTATTCGGTTTGAAATTCATGATGCCCTAGATAAACTTTACACTCAGGGCTATCGAGCAATTCATTTGGTGTTAGCCGATCGATATCGC
Organism: Synechococcales cyanobacterium bin59.metabat.ball.084; assembly: GCA_013297675.1. GTDB lineage: Bacteria > Cyanobacteriota > Cyanobacteriia > Cyanobacteriales > Chamaesiphonaceae > JAAFHZ01. Next base: position 12,161 of record JAAFHZ010000082.1, read on the forward strand.
GAACTAATGACCAATCATCTAGAAAAAGGCGCACCCTGGGTGGCCGAAGGCGATCCACCGCGCCTGTTGGGGCTGCCCGTCTCTTTTAGCCCCAGCAGCGAAATAGAACCCTGTTGGGCAACAATCAATTTTCAACTAGAAAAAGAACCGGGGATTCCGGTGCATTACCCTTATTTTCGTATGACTCCCTAGCCATGCTGCACCATGTTTCTATTCGCACTGCTAATATTCATCGATCGATCGCTTTCTATGAATGCCTGGGCTTTGAGATAGGTGAGAGATTCACCACTGGCTATACTTTGGCCTGCTGGTTGATCGGTCAACAGTCGCGCTTAGAGCTAATTCAAATTCCTCAACCCCATCCAGCTCCTGATGCTTTTAATGATGAGCATTATGTGGGCTACTATCATTTATCTTTTGACATAGCAGATCAGGAAGCTGAGTTGACTAGCTGGCTGCAAAAATTTCAGGGTCGTCTCTCAGCCAGTCCTGAACACAAGCTAGATTTAAAGGTTTTATTAGCTCCCCATCAACAAATGATTGGCGATCGCACCTATGAAGTAGCGTTCATTGCTGATCCCGATGGACTGCCGATCGAGCTGCTTTGCTAGCAGATTGTTACTGAGCAAAATTGGGGTTTATTTCAATAACAAAAGACCTCGATCGAACGCAAATTCAGATCAAGGTCTTTTTCAATTGTGAAGGATAAATTTAGGAAGCTTGTAGCTCTAAATTGTTATCTAGCAACATACCGGGGATGATTACTTCCACTGAAGCAGGGAGCTTGGTGAGAAGCCGATCGACTTCTGATTGCTCCACAATTCTAAGATTAACCAACTCTGCTAGGTCTTCTAAAACCACAAGCTGATATTCCACCGATCGCATTAATTCCTGAACGTGTTGCCACAGATTTAGCAAAGATTTCGTTTCCGACTCATTTAATTCGCCAGAATTAAGCTGCCGAGCAGAATCTGACCTAATCCAGTCCAGATTCTGCGCGAGGTTAACCATATGCCCTTCGCCTTGGTGAATACCACCTTTAAGGAATTGCACTACCAAAACACGCCGACCGGCAGCCGCTGTTTTTAGAGCTTCGCCGATTACCTTACTAGTATTGAACCTTGAACTTTTCGTAATAGTACCGAACCGATTTGTTTGAACAGCCATATGGAGGTGTGAATCTGATATGAGAGCACCACTCAGGTATGCCAAAGGCTCCTGAGCTATGTAGCGTTTTTAGCCGACAGAATTCATAGTGAAACACTAAATACAAAGATCCGTCAAGGACTTTCTTATGTGGGATCAATCATGTAGAATAGTCGATTCGGTCTTTACCTCTCAGCTATAATTATGCCGCTACAAAGTAGTATTCGTCAGGATGGTCGCCAGTTCGATCAACCGCGCCCGCTGAGCTTCCAGTCAGATTTTGCTGGTTTTGCCACTAGCTCGGTGTTAACCTGCTGTGGCCAAACGCGGGTGTTAATTGCGGTATCGATCGAAGACCAAGTACCAAAATTTCTGGCTGGCAGCGGCCAGGGCTGGCTCACTGCTGAATACCGAATGCTGCCAGGAGCCACCCATGAGCGCCATAGCCGAGAATTCATGAAGCTCTCTGGTCGTACCCAAGAAATCCAGCGCCTCATTGGCCGCAGCCTGCGCTCTTGCCTCGATATGAAGCTCCTGGGTGAAAAGACCATCACGATCGATGCTGACGTGCTTCAGGCCGATGCTGGCACCAGAACAACTGCTATTACTGGGGGATACGTAGCCTTGGCTTTAGCGATCGATAAACTTTTGGCCACAGGTCGCCTGACTCAGACCCCCCTAGTAAACCAGGTAGCCGCAGTCTCAGTTGGTCTATTGGCAGGGACAGCGCTGCTAGATTTAGATTATCCAGAAGACGTAGCTGCCAGCATAGATTTTAATGTAGTGATGAATGATCAAGGCCAGCTCATCGAGGTGCAAGGCACTGCCGAAGAGGGCAGTTTTAGTCGAGCCGAGCTGAATCAGCTCTTAGATTTGGCAGAGATCGGAATTGATCAGTTTTTTATTGCCCAGCGAGAAGCTTTGAAGCTAGGTTAATATTGCCAAAATCAGGGCTGCTGTGGGTATGCTAGTCTCTGGCGCAGCAGTTCAGATTTTGAGCCTCGCCTCTCCAATGATTTAAAAAGATTTTATGTCAATCAAAAAGATTTTATCAATAGTCTTACTAGTATTTGTCCCGATTTCGATCGCCGCTGAAAATTTGCATTGGGGCACAATGCCCGTTTTTATCACTTCAGCTCTGGCCATTGTGCCGATCGCCATTTGGTTGAGCACTGCTACTGAAGAAGTGGCTCTGGTTACTGGGCCAGCGGTAGGCGGCTTGTTAAATGCGGTGTTTGGTAATGCCACCGAAGTAATTATTAGCTTAGTAGCTTTGAATGCCGGACTGATCGATATTGTCAAAGCCAGCATCACCGGCACCATTATTAGTAACTTGCTGCTGGCCATGGGTTTATCGATGCTGTGCGGTGGCTTGAAGTATCAAGAGCAAGAATTTAAGCCGATTGTGGCCAGGGTAAATGGGTCTTCGATGACCTTGGCCGTAATTGCCATTTTGTTACCTACCTTAGCCACTTATACTTCCCCAAGTACCAGTCAGGTCTCAATTGAGAATTTGTCTCTAACAGTAGCAGTAGTCCTGATTGTGGTGTATTTATTGACCTTGGTTTTTTCGCTGAAAACTCATAGCTACCTGTATGAAGTGAGCAGGGTGGAATTAGAAGAAGCACATCATGAAAAGCCAAATTTATGGCTGTGGCTGGGGGTATTACTGGTTTCTACCTTGGCCGTAGCCTATGAGTCAGAGATGTTTGTCGGAGTAGTAGAAGAAGCGACTAAAGGTTTGGGTTTGACTCCGCTGTTTACCGGAATCATTTTGCTGCCCTTGGTCGGCGGAGCTGCTGAATATGTGACGGCGGTAGGGGTGGCCATGAAGAACAATATGGATTTATCGGTGTCGGTGGCTATGGGTTCTAGTTTGTTAGTGGCACTTTTAATGGCTCCTTTGCTGGTATTGGTGGGTTATGCGATCGGGCAACCCATGAATTTGAGCTTTAATTTATTTGAAGTAGTAGCCGTGGCCGTAGCCGTAATTGTGGCTAATTTGATTAGTCTGGACGGTCGATCGAACTGGTTAGAAGGAGTTTTGCTCCTAGCCACCTACGTAATTTTGGGAGCAGCTTTCTATTTTCAGGCTTAGATTCGCTAGGTCTGGGTGAAAGGACTCTGCCGGATACATATCTTATTGGGAATTACTGCCGATCGAGGGATATTTGAGAGCGCCACAATTCAACCAATCCAAACGATAATAGGAGAGCTTTTGTGGAGAGGAACCCAATGAGTAACCAAGATGCCAAATCGTTGACTGTCAGTAATGAAACAGTCACCCCGGCAAGTGCCAGCACAGCGATCGAACACCAAAATGTGCCCCAGGAGCACCGTGGACTCCACGATTTTCTATATAGCTCTAGCGATGAGCATGGAGCCGAGGTGGCTCCTGAAGTTGCCACAATTGCCGCTAATGCCCATACAGCTATAGAAGATTGGTGCAATGCCAATGCCAAAGTTGCCGGGGTCTATGCCGTACTCAATAGCAGCCAGCAAACTCAATATGTTGGCTATTCTCGCAATGTTAGCCTCTCCTTGCGCAGCCACCTTACGGCTCATGGAGCAGAGGTTTGTGCTTTCGTGCGGGTGCAGCCCTTTAAATTTCCTAAGCGGGAAGAAATGGAGCAGCTCCGCGATGTATGGATTACCGAGCTACCCAGTCCCCCACCGGGCAACATTGATGGCAGCGCCGACTGGGCTAGCACCGTTAAGGATGCCGCTGTTCAGGTCATGAGTGCAGCCGAACGGGCAATTTACGCAGAAAAAAAACTGAAGTTACGTAAAGCTATGGCCGATGGCTCTCTGCACCAAGAAGAATCAGCGGCATCTCAAGATTTAGCTGCCAAGATTCAGGATGATAACTGGAGTGCGGTAATTAGTGAGCAAACCAAAGAAACTCACTGAATTTTTAGAGATTTTTTATTTTTCAAAGCGACATAAAGTACTGTACTTTAACGGGCATTGCTTGTTTTTGATATTATTTCCATCTAGCCAAATCCCATAGTATAAATTACTAAAACCCGTCAAAGACTGAATATCGCTAATTTGATTGTTGCTCAGATTTAAAAAATTCAGATTTTGTAATTTAGCTAAAGGCTTTACATCAGTAATTAAATTATCACTGATGGTTAGCCCGATTAATTTAGTCATGCCAGCCAAGGGCTGCACATCTCTAATGCGATTCTTATCTAGGTCGAGACTATTCAATTCTTTTAATTCAGTCAAAGGTTGTAAATCACTAATTTGATTGTTTCCTAAAGCAAGCGCGGTGAGCTTTGTTAATCCAGATAAGGGCTTTAAATCACTTATTTTATTCCCAGAAATGAACAAGTTGGTTAATTTACTCAAATTACTTATAGGCTGAATATCACTGATACGACCATTCCTATCTAACCAAAGATTTGTTAACATTTTCAGGCTTGCCAATGGCTGAATATTATTGATTCGATTACCTTTGAGATAAAGAATAGTGAGATTAGTTAATTCAGCTAACTCCTGAATATCAGAAACTTGATTATCAATTAAGTAAAGACCAGATAGATTGCTCAGCTTTGATAGTGGTGAAATATTACTGATTTCATTGCTGTTGAGTTCTAGCTGTTGTAAATCAGTCAGTTTAGATAACGGACTTAGATCCACAATTTTGTTCCGGCCTAAAGAAAGATTAGTTAACTTAGTTAAATTAGTTAAAGGCTTCAGATCACTAACCTGATTGCTCCAAAGAGAAAGGTGAGTTAATTTGCTCAGACTAACTAACGGTGAAATATCAGTAAGCTTATTTTCACTGAGTTCAACTTTTGTGAGGTTATTCAGAACTGCCAATGGGCTAACATCACTAATTTGATTGTTGCTCAGGCTAAGATCGACCAAGTTAGTTAGCCCAGATAAAGGGCGTAAATCCCTGACATTCTGGCTTTCGATCGATAGCTTAGTTAATTTATTAAAGCCAGCAAGAGGTCGAATATCACTAATTTTCTCACCATAATTGCTAATTTTAAGTTCCGTGAGACTATTTAATTTAGCGTCAGCTTTCTGGCAATTTTTGCTACCTGCTTCTGTTAGCAACACCTCGATCGTTTTTCTAGTTGCTGTGGGCAAAGATTTTTTCTGCCTACACCACTGCTCAAAACTTTTAACTTTTTTGGTCGATGCAGGAGTTTGTTCGATGGCTAGAGATTTCTCTCCCCCAAAAGACAGCAAGTTAATGGGCATCAAAGCTAGCAATAAAATTAACTTCATATTTAAAACAACCAGTGCTACCCGACCTTAGAAACAACTTTAGTTCGGGCAATTTCATGATAAACCTGCTCAATCTGAGTTAAGTTGCCATCTAAAGTATAAGTTTGCAACACCCGATCGCGGGCGGCCTGACCCAAAGTAGCCCGCCAAGAAGGGTGCTCCTTCAACAGTGGCAAAATAGTCCGCAACTGCGTAGAAACTCCTTGAGTATCGATCACCACCCCCGCGCCCCCAGCCAAAACCTCCCCATCAGCACCGGCATCGGTGGCCACACAGGCCAACCCACAACCCATTCCTTCCAGCAAAGATAATGATAAACCTTCTACCAAAGAGGGCAAAATAAACACGTCCGCACCGCGCAAAATATCAATCCGGCGCTGATCATCGGTAATGGCTCCTAACCAAATAATGCCATCTGATCGATCATAAAAAGGCTCCAAAGAAACCTTCAAACTGCCATCACCCACAATCAGCAACTTACAGCGACCATCTACCCCCATTCCCGATTTCTTCCAAGCCCGCAGCAGCGACTCCACATTCTTTTCGGTCGAAATTCGCCCTTGGTACACATAGAGCTGCTCTGCTTCAAACTCTTGTTTGACTGTCGAAACCCCCGGTGAATACTTCTGCTCATCCACCCCGTTGGGAATGATCACAATTCGATCGCCTGGAACCCCTAGCTTAATCAGCAAATCTCGCTGTTCTTGGCAAAAAATAATTGTTCGATCGTACTTAGCCAAAAACGGCGCATAAAGCTGATAAGACAACAACTGCGTCCCGGAAGTCAAGTTCCGCCGCTTGCCATCATAGGGGTTATGAAACGTCGCAATCAACGGTAGATCTAGCTCCTGGCAAATCTCTGGCAGCAAAAAATCTAGGGGCGAAAGGCTAAGAGAAGCATGGACAATATCTGGTCGCCGCCGCTTTAAAGATTTTTCTAGTACCCGCTTAGCGCGGACAGTAGGAATCGTAAAGACCTGAGACTTATACAAAAAAGGCAGCGGCACATCATCGCGGCTATCGTTTTCGCCAAAGTGCATAAAACTAATTTCATGGCCACGCCGTTTGAGGCCATTAGTTATTTCCCGACTGTATGTAACATTGCCGCAAAACGGCGTTTTCTTACCAAGCCAAGCAATATGCATTGTCGAATCTCATTCAAATTACGATCGGCGTAATTTTCTACGCTTAAGATATCTTAACTCGGATCTGGTTCCGATTTGGCCGATTTTCCACCGTATAGATACAAAGTCAACAGAGTAACAATCAGCGCTAACCCCCATAGCACACTAGATACACCAAATACCGATTCGGCGATTCCAGTCAGTGCCAACGGCAAACTACAAGCAATATTAGTGGCATTATTTTGTAAACCAAACACCTTACCGCGCATTTCGGGGGGAGTTTCGGACTGCACCACGGTCTGCATCGGAATCGCCACATTTGCCCAGAAGACCCCGATTAACATAATCGACAAAATAGTTTGCCATAAGCTGTGAGTCGAAATTGCCATACCACCCAAGCCAACCGCAATCCCGATCGAACCAAAGAAGGCCAATTTGGCTGGGGCAAACCACTTACGAGCAAAATTCATCACCACTGCCCCCAGACCCATGCCGATACCGCCAGTGGCCAATAAGAACCCGAACTGAGAAGCTTTGATTTCTGGCAAAATCTCTGCCAACCGAATTGCCAAGATAGTAATAGAAGCAAACACTGCGTACAGCGTGACTAGCTGAATCAAGGCCACTCTGATCGATCGATTCGCCTGTAAATAACGAATACCCTCCTTCAGATCATCCAAAATATGCGGTTCTTCAATATTGGCATCACGCTTTTGCTCATTGGTTTTTAGTAGCAGCAACAGAATTCCCGCGATGGTATAGCTCAAACCCACCACCAGCTCTTTTCCCACGTTTAAACCTAAGCCAAACCCCATGCCCACTTTGTCGGCAAAGCCTAACAACGGTTCACCTACTGCAAACCCCACCACCAAAGCCCCCATGGTGGTGGTGGTATATAAAGAATTAGCCGAAAGCAGGTCACGCTTTTCGACAATGTTAGAAATTACGGCCTGTTCTGCCGGGGCAAAAAACTGACCGAGGGTGGAAACAGTAAAAGTGATCAAGATCAACAGCTCAAAACCCAAAGGCAACTGAGCCATAATCCGACCATGGGCAATCCACAGTAATACTGGCACCGCCAACACTAGCAAACCGCGTAAAACGTTGGTGACTACCAACACCTGCTTTTTACGCCAGCGATCGACGTACACTCCAGCAAAAGATCCAAACAAAATAGCGGGAATAGTATTGGCCATCATAATCGCCGATACCCAGCCGCTGATGGTTTGGCCTTTGGCCTGAAACTGCGTTTCGATAATCGCAATCATCAGCACCAGATAAACTTTGTCGGCTAACTGCGAAAAAACTTGGCCACCCCAAAGAGCTAAAAAATTCTTGTTTTTTAACACAGCAGCCACGCCCCGCGCCTCTGCGGGCGGAGTATCTGTAGCTGGGGAAGAAGTAGATGCTGTTTGATCTTCCGCCGTCGTCGTTAGCTCGGTAGATAACGGCGTTGGTTCTGCTGGTATGTTGGGTTCTAAGTCTTCAGATAATCGCATTCAACCAGTGGTGGCAGTAAATCGCCAAATAAATAAAAATTATTAATGTTATTAGCTATCATCTTCCCAAAGAGCGGGTGGGATGTACAGCTTTAGCGCTGAAATTCAGTGACCGCTGGAG
>JAAFHZ010000083.1 GCA_013297675.1 Synechococcales cyanobacterium bin59.metabat.ball.084
GCAGGCAATGGCGGTGATGAAGCTTTGCTAGCTTCTATGTTAGAGATATTACCGCCCAATGTAAAACCGCTGGTGCTATCAGCCAACCCCCAAGAGACCACCGCCCGCTATGGAGTGGCCGCAGTCGATCGCAAAAGCCTAGGGGTGTTAAAAGCCCTACGCAGCTCCCAGGCTTTGATTTTGGGTGGTGGTAGCCTGATTCAAGATGCCACTAGCGTCCAGAGCGCGGTGTATTACGGAGGCTTGGTGGGCTTGGCCAAGCAGTTGGGTCTGCAAGTAATTGCCTTGGGTCAAGGCATTGGCCCCCTCAATCAGCAGCTCACTAAATGGGTGGCCGAGCGGGCTTTTAGCAGTTGTAGCGCTCTCAGCGTCCGGGACAAAGCCTCGGCTTTTATTTTGCAGGACTGGTCAATTTCTTGCATGATGGCTCCTGACCCAGTATGGAATTTGGCAGCAGTAGATTTACCAGGACTGGCCGATTTACCAACTCCTCGAATTGCAATTACTCTGCGCGAACATCCAGACTTGACTCCCGATCGATTACAGATCTTAACCCAAGCCCTCATTGAGCTGCAAAAAGCCACCAATAGCCGGGTGATGATTATGCCCTTTCAGCCCAGCGATTTGTCGATCGCCCAACAAATCCAAACCCAAATGCCCGAGCACAGTCAAATTATTGCTTTGTCTGATCCGCGCCAGCTTAAAGGCGCTTTTCGGGGAGTACATCTGGCGATCGGGATGCGCTATCACAGTTTGATTATGGCTGCTGCCGAAGGCTGCCGCTGTTTTGCGCTCAGCTACGACCCCAAAATTGATCAGCTAATGGAAGAGCTGGAGATGCCCGGTTGGCAAGTTGCAGATATACCACTAACCAAAGATCAGGTCTTAGCTGCTTGGCTGCAACAGTTTCAGCAGGGGGAGCCACTAGCCGCAAAACGCCTCACAGAGCTGCAAACCAAGACTAGGATTCATAAAGAGCTTTTGGCTGCCGCGCTCAATAACAAATCATAAAAATTTTGCAAAGTCACTTATGATAGATCACTAAGTTTGGTTACTCTTCTTCGTCAGTTTTCTTGCAGTAAGTTTTCTTGCCCCAATTTTTTACCAGTCAGAATTATTTTTATCTACCTTGATAATTGCCATGAGCGATGTTTCCTCTCAGTCTTCATTTAACCCGACCGCAGTTGATGTAGAGACTGTTTATACCACTGCTTCGCCCCAAGGAGAATCTACGGATTGGTTAACGGTGGTGAAAAATCTCCGTTTGACTAACCGTAAGTTACTAGACCAAATCGAAGCCCTAGAAGTCAATTTGGTTGCAGCCAAACAAGAAGTGCTCAATCATCAAGAGCGCAGTCGGGCGCAGGGCATCAAAATTGTCCAGCAAGATGATGATCTACAGGCAGCTCGCGATCGGGTAGCGGCTTTGTTTGAGCAGCTCGAAAACTCCCATCAAATTGGTCAACGACAGCAGGTGCTAGTAGAAACCCTCTCCCAAAAGCTCGAAATTGCCCAGACGATCGTGGGTGAATTAGACAATGAAAATGCCCAGTTGCGTCAAAATCATGCTGAGCAGTCCCAAAAGCTCTACAAAACCGAGGCGGTAGCCCAAGAGCTATATCGCCGTCTTAAAAACCAGCCTGCTGCTGAAACCGCACCAGCCCCCCACTCAGACATTCAACGGGTACATATTGCCGAAGATACTATGGATAAAGACGACAGCCCAGATTCTGGCCCGCTAGAGTTTGAAATGGAGCCAATGCGCCCAAGTTGGCCAGCCCCAGCAGTGGAAGCTGCGGCGGAAATGAAGACCAGGCCAAGTATCACTTTGGAATTACCCAAGTTCAGCAAAAAGCCATCTTCCAATTAGCTGCTTTGATTTCCTCAATCTTTTTGGGATAGAATGCGAAAGTCTGTTTTCAGGCTGCATGTGTTTTAAATACATTTGTGTCTTAAATACCTTACAGTCTGGCATTCAATAGCAGCTTCTCATAAAAGGATTGGAACCAATGGCTTTCGAGCAACCAGCATTACCCTACGCAGTCACAGCTTTGGAACCGCACATGACGGCCCAAACTTTTGAATTTCATTATGGCAAGCACCATGCGGCCTATGTCACTAACTTAAACAATTTGACTAAAGATACTCCAATGGCAACTATGTCTTTGGAAGAAATTATCAAAGCAACTTTTGGTGATGCCAGCAAAGCCGGTATTTTTAACAATGCCGCTCAAGTTTGGAACCACACTTTTTTCTGGAAATCAATGAAGCCCAACGGCGGCGGCGCTCCTACTGGAGAATTGGCGGCTAAAATCGACGCTTCTTTTGGTAGCCTCGACAAGTTCAAAGAAGAGTTCAAAGCTGCTGCTACTACTCAGTTTGGCAGTGGTTGGGCTTGGTTGATCAAAGATGGTGATGGCTTAAAAATCACCAAGTCGGGCAATGCCGAGAACCCGATCGCCCATGGTCAAACTCCTTTGTTGACTTTGGATGTTTGGGAGCACGCTTATTACATCGATTTCCAAAATCGTCGCCCTGACTTTATCACCACTTATCTAGAAAATTTGGTGAACTGGGATTTCGCAGCAGCTAACTTGGCTGCGTAATCTAGAGTCTGAAGCCTGATATCCGAAGTCTGAGCGGAGTCGAAGACTGATCAAACGTAGTCCGTGAGTAATTCTCAGACAGCGTTGGTCGTTGGGATTCGGCTCCGCTCACCCAACTGGTTGATTTAATCCATTGCCAGTTCGCCAATTACATCCAGGCGAGTGTATTCGCCGACGTTAATGAACTTGGTCGCCATAGTTTCTACAACTGCCGGACTAACCCAACCCATTTGCTGTAGCAGGTGCAGCGCCGTTGCGTACTTACTGCGAGAACTGCCATCATTGGCTTTAATTGCCAAACCCATGCCTTCACCGACTTTACCAATACATTGAATCCCTTCAGCACCAGATTTGCTCACTAGTTCTCCTTGAGTCAACCTCATTAGCTCCGTATCAAAGCGACCTTCGCCCGCAATGAGTTCGGGATGATGTACCATCGATCGCACAATTCTTTCCAGCCCCAAACTATCCCCAGAAGCCAAGTGGGCATAAAGCGTAGCCATTTGGTCTAGCTGCATCAGGTAAGTTGGTGCACCGCAGTCATCATGGGTACAAATAAATTCATCGGCGGGCATTTTCAACAGGTCAGAGAGCTGCTGTAAAATCAGCCGCTGCACTGGGTGCTGCCGCTCCAAATAGTTTTCTACTGGCCAGCCATGGGCACGACAGACGGCCAACATGCCAGCATGTTTACCAGAGCAATTGTGTTCTAATGCACTTTTTTTACAGTCTGGCACAGGGCATTGCAGATGTTCGGCATCTAGTTCGGCTCGCCACAAAACATTAAAAGCTTGGCGAGTATGAATAATTTCACCGGCATGAGAGCTGCAAATAACTGCCAGATCTCGATCGGCCAATCCATATTTTTCTAAAATGCCGCCAGTGGTCACAGCCAGGGCTTGAAATGGTTTGAGAGCCGATCGAATAAAGGTGGCATGGCTATGATCTCCAGCTACCGAGAGGGTGCGGCCACGTCGATCGCACACTACGGCTTGCGCATACTGCACCGACTCTACCAATCCTTCCCGCAGTAGATTCACGGTAATCGGTGCGCTTTTCCCTCTGGTCATAAATTTCTCTGGTAGTGAACAGTCTCGGCAGAACTGTTCACCATGATAAACGATGTGCGGAATCCTCTGCCACGCCGCCAGTCTAAGAGTTTTATATCTGGTGTGAGAAAATGTAAAATTAACAAATCACTGATTAAGACAAAATTTTCCGAGCACAGGAATTGAAATCGCTAATATTTCATCAAATCCCAATAATATTACAGACGTTGCAATTGCAGAAACAGCCCAATCTAATCTGCTTACCTTTTGGTCTCGAATTTCGCTTAATTCCAGCAGAGTTTCTTTTTCTAGATATTGAATTAAAGCAGTCATATAATCTTCTTCCTCTGCCAAGTTCCACTCATCTGTTAACAGTTGCTCTGGCCGGACGATCTTTCCAGCGACTGCTGGATACAGTCCCCATAAACCCATCGCAATAGCCACAATAATAAAAATATATGCAGCCAACTTTAACAGATAACAAGATAAGCAAGGATAGACGGAGTTATTGCATGTTACCAGTAGAGAATATCCTGGCAAATCTTTTCCAAAATTGACTAGCACGCCGCTTAAAGCAAGGACAACAGCAAACTTAGTATTGATTTTATCAATACTGTCATTCACAACTTTTATGGAGTTTAGAGTATACTCATAGGTAAGCTTAACATTAGTCATTGTAAGAGATCCAGAAATGACAGATAGTACACATAGCCAGAATCAAGTCCCATCACCACCACCTGCAAAACCTCAAAGAGTTTTGCCTAGGGTCGATCCTGCTAAGACTCTCAATTACAGGCAAGACGGTGCTGATCACAGAAAAATGAAGAGCTAAACATGTATTGACCGAATAATCAACAGGTCTAGAAAATCTCAATTTCTGAAAGCCGATCGATCACCACACTAGCCTTTTTTAAATGAGGAGCCGCCGCGCCCCAAGCTACCGCAATACAACCCATGCCTCCGGCTCGCTGGGTCATTTCAATATCGCCTGCCGAATCACCGATCATTAGGGTATGGCTGGGAGAAACTTGCAGCCGATCGCAAGCCGTCAAAAATAAGCTAGGGTCAGGTTTCGTGATCTCTCCGTCTGCCCCCATCTGCAAACTCAGCAAAGCTCCAAGCTGCTGTTGAGTCACAAAGTCTTGCACATCATCACTCGGTGCATTCGACAAAATTCCCAGCTTCACGCCCGTAGCGTGCAGCGCCGTCAGCAATTCTCGACTACCTGGATACATTTCCCGCACATCATTAGTAATGGTTTTATCAGCCTCATCAAAAGCTTGCTCCACCAAATTTTTGGCCGCAATCCAATCCCTGCCAGTCTCGGCCACATAGGCCGATGAAGCAATCAGACTCTCTGGGCGACTGCCCACTGCCATTAAACCAGCCGGATCTAGGCGACCACCCAAAATACCATAGGCCATCAGCAATGGTTCACCCACGCCAGGTATTTGAGAATCAATCAATCGCGCTCTTTTCTGGGCAAGTTGGTACAAGAAATTTGTCGAGTTCTCTAGGGTGCCGTCTTTATCAAAAATAACCGCCTGAATTTCTCGAAATTCTAAGCCTCGACAGCGAATATTGAGCATAGCTAGCAACGTTTCTTTAGTGTCCCCATTATACCGGCATGTACACCCGACCATCAGGCATAATAGCCTCAGTTAGATTAGCACCCACCATATTGGCACTGCTAATTTCTGCCCGTCGCAAATTAGCGCGGGTCAAATTAGCATCTTCTAGATCAGTTTTAGCCAACTGAGCATCGACTAAATCAACATTAGTTAAATTGGCCAAACACAAAATAGTGCGGGTTAAATCGGCCTTGCCCATCCGTGCTTTGGTTAAATCAGAATTAGTCAGATTAGTTCTGGTTAAATCGATCGCCATCATCAAAGCCCCGCGCAGACTCACCTCAACCATATGACAGTTTACTACCTTTGCCCGCTCCATCTTGGCATTGGTTAAATTCACCCCAGCCAAATTAGTTTCATTTAGAATTGCATCAGTCAACATCGCCCCGGTCAAGTTAGCCCCAGTCAAATTAGCCCCACTGAGATCGACTCCCCGCATGACGGCCTCAGTTAAATTGGCATAAGAAAGATCGGCCTTGCTTAAATTTGAGCCAGATAAATTAGCGTTGCGCAAATCGGCATATTGCAGCTTGGTACTGCGCAAATCAGAAGATGCCCCGCGTTTTTCTGATCGCAAGTTCGCACCCCGCAAACAAGCCCCAGACAAATTTGCCCCACTCATGCGGGCACCGCGCATATCGGCCTCGGCAAAGTTCCCATCCATCAAATTAGCCCAAGTCATCTCGGCACCCTGTAACTCTGCCGCTAGCAGTGTGGCACCGTGGAGATCGGCATCACGCAGATTAACGCCGTTGAGACTGGCTTTAATTAAGGTTGCACCGTTGAGCTTGGCTCCGGTGAAATTTGCTCGATCGAGCTGAGCGCGATTCAAATAGGCAAAGGTTAAATTACTTTTACTGAGGTTGGCATCGGTCAAAACAATATCGATCAAATCTTGGCCGATCAGGCTCAGATTGCTCAGCTCCGATTTGCCAAACTCACGTTCGCCGTTACCATAACGCCACAGTAATTCTTCAACGTTCATAGATGCTTGCTATATGTCAGGGGGTATTCGCTTTGCTATTGTGCCCAGGTTTATCTTCAGAGCTACTAGGGTCGATCGAAAATATCGATCTTTATCCAGATTTCGGCTAATATAGTACAAATCAACCGCACGAGTTTACAGCAGGTATGCATGGCAGTCAGTTCTTTTGTGGATAGTCCTTTTCTATTAGAGTCTCCCTTCCAGCCCGCTGGCGACCAGCCTGAGGCGATCAAACAAATTGTGGCTAACCTGAGAGCTAATAAACAGCATCAGACACTTTTGGGAGCCACTGGCACCGGCAAAACTTTTACCATGGCCTCGGCGATCGCGCAATATGGCCGTCCTACACTGGTGCTGGCGCATAATAAAACCCTGGCCGCTCAGCTCTGCAACGAGTTTCGCCAGTTTTTTCCCCACAACGCCGTAGAGTACTTTATTTCTTATTACGATTACTATCAGCCGGAGGCATACATTCCGGTCACTGATACCTTCATTGAAAAGACGGCGGCAATTAACGAAGAAATTGATATGCTGCGCCACTCTGCCACCCGATCGCTGTTTGAACGGCGCGATGTGATTGTGGTGGCTTCAATTAGCTGCATCTATGGGTTGGGGACACCAGCAGAATACCTAAAAGCCGCAATTCCCTTTGCGGTGGGGATGGAGATCAACCAGCGGGAAGTCTTGAACCAGCTTGTGACCATTCAATATGTGCGCAACGATATCGAAATGGGGCGAGGGAAGTTTCGGGTGCGGGGAGATGTATTAGAAATTGGCCCAGCCTACGAAGACCGCACCATTCGCATTGAGTTTTTTGGCGATGAGATTGACGCGATCCGCTACGTAGATCCGGTAACAGGTGAGGTGATGCAAGATGTAAAGTCGATCAATATTTACCCCGCACGGCACTTTGTGACTTCAGAGGAGACTTTGGAGCTAGCGATCGCCGATATTCGCAGTGAATTAAACAGCCAAAAAGAACATTTAGAAAGCCTGGGCAAACTCTTAGAAGCCCAGCGCATCGATCAGCGCACCCGCTACGACCTAGAAATGTTAGGGGAAGTGGGCTACTGCAACGGTGTAGAAAACTATTCTCGCCACCTCGCAAGACGACAGGCCGGGAATCCGCCAGAGTGTTTGGTAGATTATTTTCCAGATGATTGGCTGTTGATGGTAGATGAATCCCACGTCAGCGTGCCGCAAATTCGGGGTATGTACAACGGCGACCAAGCCCGCAAGAAGGTGTTGATCGACCACGGCTTCCGTTTACCCAGCGCCGCTGATAATCGCCCTTTGCAGGCCGAGGAGTTCTGGAAAAAAGTGAATCAGTGCGTGTTTGTCTCGGCGACTCCAGCAGCCTGGGAGCTAGAGCTATCGGGGGATTTGGTGGTGCAGCAAGTCATTAGACCGACAGGGGTAATTGATCCAGAGATCATGGTGCGCCCGACCACCGGCCAGATTGATGATCTATATAGTGAGATCTTGCTGCGCACTGAGCGAGAAGAGCGGGTGCTAATTACGACTCTGACCAAGCGGATGGCTGAGGATTTGGTGGAGTATTTTAAAGAGCGACAGGTGCGGGTGCGCTATTTGCACTCCGAGATTCAGTCGATCGAGCGCATCGAAATCATTCAAGCCCTGAAAAACGGCGAATTTGATGTGCTGATTGGGGTAAATTTATTGCGGGAAGGTCTAGATTTACCGGAAGTTTCGCTGGTAGCGATTTTGGATGCCGATAAGGAGGGTTTCTTGCGATCGGAGCGGTCTTTGATTCAAACCATTGGGCGGGCGGCGCGGCACATTCGAGGGCAGGCGATTTTATATGGCGATAATATGACAGACAGTATGGCCAAGGCGATCGAGGAGACTGAGCGGCGGCGCAATATTCAGATTGCCCACAATAAGCTGCACAATATTACGCCTTTTTCGATCAAGAAAAAGGAGAGCAATGCCATTCTGGAGTACTTAGATGTTTCTCGTCGTTTAAATAGTCAACAAATTGAGGCAATCATTGAAAACATAGATGAGGTTTCTCTGGATAAAATCCCTGAAATTATCCAACAATTAGAAATGGATATGAAGGCAGCCGCAAAGGAGATGGAATTTGAAAAGGCTGCGGAATTTCGCGATCGAATCAAGTTGTTGCGGGGTAAATTAACAGGGTCTAAGCTGTGATTTATCAATAAAAACCCACCCGCCCCATCAGCAAACCACCGCACATTAATTCAGTTAAAAACAAGTCAACCGTCAATGAATATTCATCAATTCAGATCGATCGAAATCATTAACCCCAATCAACATTGACCATAACAAATCAATGTAATGTAACTTTGGGGACGATCTATCAGGGGTAATTGGTCGGGTTCGATGATGGTGGGCGATTATTGGTTCGTAGGGCGGGCAGGTTTTTATTTAGATATTTTATTGTTATGCGTTGTTTTTGGATAAATCTGCCCCTACGAATCTATCTGCCCACCTTGGAAATTGCATCGGGGATTGGATCGATCGACCAACATAAACAACCTGAATTTTATCCTTCGGCACAGGCTAAAACCCAGTTTTGATCGGCATCAGATAGCTGCATGATCGCTGAGCAATAGTGTCTCGGGGCACTTTAAAGTATGCCGATGCTTGGGCAAGTCTCCGATCACCTCCTCAACAGTGACTCTATTAGGGTTTATTGCTGGATACTTGGGTGATTTTAAACCCTTGCGTATCCCTACTAAAAATAACCGCCGACGATCCTGGGGCACACCATAATCGGCAGCATTCAGTACTTGATAAGGGGTCAATATCTCATAGCCCGCATCATCTAAAGCTTCAATCAACTCTGCTAAAAACTGGGCATGTTGTCCCAGGGTCAGACCTTTAACGTTTTCAAAGACGCAGTATTTGGGGTTTAACTCTTTGACAATGCGCACGTAATGAAACACCAAATGGTTTCTGGAATCATCAAAGGCTCTTTTGCCCATGAAAGAGAAACCTTGGCAGGACGCACCGCCGAAAACCACATCAATATCTTGATTGCCGATGTTCGATCGACGAAGAATTTCTTCACCAGTCAGATCGATGACGCTAGCGCAGATTGTGGCTGTGTGAGGGAGTAGAAGCCACAACCTTTTCCTCCGCCGCGATCGGAGCCACCAAAACATTAGGAGTTAAAGTAGAACCATCTAACCGTTGCAACCAATCTGTCTTTTTGGCTTCTGCTCTAGCTCTTTGCTCCAGACTATAAGCAGACAAACCAATCTCCGGCCTTGGCCTAAAAACCTGCTCCACTTTCCCCGATTCATATCCATAAATCTTGGTAGAAGCCACCACATCGCCTAACTCCACATCCTTGATGCCCCCAGCGACACCCACAAACAAAATCACATCTGGCTTGAAATACTCGATCGCCCGCTCTGCTTCCAACGCCGCACCAGTATTACCCGCACCAATCTCTACCAGCCCCACTTGCCAGCCATCCGAAAAATTGCTGCGCTCATAGACCGTTCCATTGGGATGAACTACCTCCTTTGGATTGACTAGATGCTTACGAACCGCCAGATACTCTACAGGTAAAGCCGTCAAGATAGCTGCACAAGGCATATGTTTACTCGATTACATCGATGTTGAGGAGGTGAAAATTTGGTTAGTATTCAGATTCAGTGACTTAAAATTACATAGCCGTTATTATTTTAGTCGATCGACCAAGGTATTCCGTACCTAAAATATTATTTTCCTCGATCGGGCTTGAAACCTACTCAGCCAACAGTACAGACTAAAAATTGTATCAAACTCTTAAGGACAGTACATAAATCTGTACTACTGTGATATAGTACAGTGTAATCCGCAAGGTATCCATTAGGGAAATGTCAAGCAGTAACACCGGTATTGAATGGACAGACAAAACCTGGAACCCCACCACTGGCTGCAACAAAGTGAGTCCAGGCTGTCTGCATTGCTACGCTGAAGCCCTGACCGAGCGCTTTCCTAAAAGCTTTCAAGAAGGGTTTAAACTAACCCTGCATCCAGATAGACTAGATCAGCCCGGAAAATGGCGCACACCCAGTCGCATCTTTGTAAATTCCATGAGCGATCTCTTCCATGAAGATATCCCCTTTGAATATTTACAGGAAATCTTTGCCATCATGCGAGACACGCCCTGGCATGTCTATCAAATTTTGACTAAGCGAGACAAAAATTTAGCCAAGTTAGCACCGCAGCTAGAATGGGCTAAAAACATTTGGATGGGTGTATCCGTAGAAAATCAGCGGTACGTCCACCGAATTGATGCTTTACGCCAAGTGCCTGCAACAGTACGTTTTCTTTCTTGTGAGCCTTTACTCAGCGAACTTAGCCTCGATCTCACCGGAATTCATTGGGTCATTGTTGGCGGTGAATCTGGATATCAGCATCGCCCCATAGAGCCTGAATGGGTCAGAGGAATTTTGCAGCAAACAAGGGAATCTGAAACTGCATTTTTCTTTAAACAGTGGGGAGGACATCATTCTAAAGCCGGAGGAAAATTACTAGATGAATGTACTTGGAGTGAAATGCCATCAGCTTGGGATGAACATTTAATTGAGTGGCAAAATCAAAAAATATCTAGACACCAAAAATCTAGTAAGATTCAGTCCAAAGACTTAATCACTATTTAATGTGGAGACTTGGGTATGAGTAGGTTTGGTAGCGAAGGTGAAGATATCATCGGAAAGTGGTCTGAAGAAAAATTAGACTTGCTCGAAAAATATCTTAAAGCCTATTCTGTAATCATGAATAGACAGAAGGAAACTTGGCTTGCGGCTTACTACTACATCGATGCTTTTGCTGGTTCTGTGAGGCCGAAAGCCAAGGATGACGAACAGCGCTACATTGAAGGCTCTCCGTTACGTGCTTTGCAGACTGTTCCTAAGTTTGATGGCTACTGGTTCATCGATGTTTCCCCACAACGTATAGAGCGAGTCCAAAGTCTACGTGAGGAATTTCCAGATTCTGTGATAGAAATATACCCAGGTAATTGCAATGAAGTTTTGGTGAATGAAATTATTCCCAAAATACCTCAATCTTCAAAAAAACGAGCATTTGTCTTTCTCGATCCATATGGCCTACAGGTGGAATGGGAAACAATCAGAGCGCTGGCTGATACAAAAGCATGTGATATTTTTATTAATTTTTCTGTGATGGGAGTAACTAGACTTTTACCTAAAGCTCAAAGCCCAGACCCAGAGGTAATCGATCGGCTGAATAAAGTAATGGGAAACACAGATTGGATTAATCAAATCTATCGTGAACCTGCTTCCAATCAGCTAAGTCTATTTGGGCAAAGCGAACCAACATTAAGTCGTGAAACAATTCAAGCAGAATGGCTATCTCTATTATATACAAAGCAATTGGGGAATCTATTTGAATACGTTAGCAAGCCTGTTTTGATGCGCAATTCTACAAATTCAGTGTTATACGCATTGTGTATGGCTAGTCATAATCAAACAGCTATCAAAATCACGAACGACATTTTCAAGCGCCATGAGCAGCTACGGGAGAGTTAATTCCCAAGCAAGTTGCCATTTGTAACAATCAGGATGGCTCGTGAAGCCACCAAGGCCAAACATAATGTATCCAGATTCAGCTAATTCCTGCACCAGGATCAATACCAAGTTTTCGCAGTTTTGCTTTTAGTTGCTCAACTTCTTGTTTGGCAATAGCAGATTCCTGTCTTGCCAAGTCAGATTCCTGCTTCGCCAAGTCGGATTCCTGCTTCGCCAAGTCAGATTCCTGCTTCGCTAAGTCAGCTTCTCGCTGGGCTTGAATGGCCAACTCACCCGCCCTTACAGCAGACTCTTGAGGTGTAGGAACCAACTCTCCATCAGGTTTAAAGAACCGCAACTGACCGTCGAGAATTTTTAAATACAGTTCTAGCGTTTCGCTCCACTTACCTTGTGGTTGATTGGGTATTTCTTGGTAACGGTTGCCGATGAGTCGTAGCCCAACAAATTCTAGTGATTCTGGATCGAACCAAAAATACTCTGGTGTACGAAAACGATCTTGGTAGAGTTCTCTTTTGGTAGTTCTATCTACTTGTGCCGTTGATTCTGATAGCAGCTCAATAATAATATCTGGGTACTTACCGTCTTCTTCCCACACCACCCATGAGCGTCGCGGTTTGCACTGGGTATTTTTGACCAGAAAGAAGTCTGGGCCTCGAAAGTCTCGGTTTTTGAGTTGTTGGCGGCTAAAGTAAACTGTTAAGTTAGCTCCAATGAAAAAATCATCTCGATAGCTTCGCTCGCACCCTTGGTGATCGCGCCACAGCCATTCTAGGCAGCTTACTAACAGCATTGCTTGCAAATAGTGCAGACTACTTTCCATTTCAGGCTCGTCACTCGCCAACAGGTTGCTGTCAGGCAATAAATTAGCAAATTCTTGGGAAGAGACAGTTGGCATAATTTTAGTTACCAAGTACATGGTCTTCTATTTGATTCTAACCCAAATGATAGCTTTGCCTGCCATCAACCCGGAAATTGAGAAACCTTCCAAATCGTCACAGCCTGTTGCGCCAGCCATTTTTGTTGTTTGATAACCCGATCGGGTGTCCATTGGTCATAATGTTCAGCGATCCTCTTGGTCAAAGCAAAGCCACTCTCTTCGTACATCGATCGCTTATACTCATACTCTCGATTGCCAACATCCCGGTTCAATCCAGACTCACAGAGAGTCATATTACCCAACCGATTCACTAAAGCTTCGGCCTGCTCATCATTAAACTGTTCCCAGCCCTCCTCGGGGTTCTGGGGCAAAATATGTTCCAAATTGAATCTCTTGCTGTCGAAATCCAGCTCTGTATTACTCAATCGACCTTCAATTTGGCAGAGTATATACATAATCAAGCGCTTATTTCGGTTTTTGTTGGGAGCGATTACTTTATTCGTAAAAGCAGAACTGAATTCGGCATCCGTTGGATAAATTGCCTGTAATGTAGTTAAAACCTGCGATAGGCTCTGATAATCGCCAGATGATAAATTCTCAGCAGCTTTATTGTAGATCTGCTCTTGCTCACTGGGCGTTTGACTACCAATTACATTGTAGCGAAAAGATAAAACCACACATATCTGTAATAACTTCTCGAAATCTTGAATTGATAAACAGCGATAAGCAGACATCAACAAAGCAAATGGCTGACGTACTCCAAATAGCCTCAAAAGCAAAGCAGAATTTTGGCAAGATGATGACCACTCCGAAGTTTCCGGTTGGGTGAGTCCCAGATAAACATCAATATCTTCATCGATTTCTCGCAAAAGATGAAAAACTTGTTCTCGTTGTACTACGGCCTTACGAATTCTTTTGAATAGCTCTGATTGACGCACAAAACTATGGCGACTATTCCAATGTACCCGTAAGAATTCAGGAAAACTCTCACTGCCCAGACGGCCAACTATCTTCTCCCAGCGGTCTTCTAGAATTCGTAGTTCTTGGTCATGTTCTACGGCTTTGCTAAGCACCGAGAACAAATAGTTTTTCAAGAGATCGGTGGATGATAAGCGCACACCTCGGGCATTTAACGTCTCGAACACTCGGTAGGCATTAAGTTCATCAGTAACAGTGATCACCGTGAAAAATAGGCTATCACTGAGCCGCTCAATAAATTGAGCTAACGCCGTTCCCTTATCTGTTTCCGGATTTCTTCTAATATATTCTTCCGTCTTTTTCTCAAACCAAGTAAAAGCTTTGCGTAACAGGTGTTCAGAAGCCCGAAACCCACGGTTGGGAAGAGTTGCAACTAATGGCACCAAGTAAGTTTGGTAATAATGATCATTATTGCGGTTCAGACTGAGCTTTGATCGAGTAGTCAGAGTCACCGGATCAAGGTAGCCAATGTAAGTTTGCCGCAGTTGATCCATACGTTGCTTATTGCGTTCTGGTTCTACTTGGTCATCAATCAGCTTCTGTAAACTTTTGAGTGTCGTCAATATAATTAAGCTGATCGTGGTGAGGCGCTGTTGTCCGTCAATTACATCAAAAACCTTGTCATCATTAGATTGCAGTACCAAATACCCCATATAATGCGCTGGCTCACCATCTGAGTTAATCGTTTCCAAAATATCAATCCATAAATCTTCCCACTCAGTTTCTGTCCAGCTATAGTCTCGCTGAAACGGCGGGATTGTGTAAGTTAGGCCGTTACCCATCAACTTACGATAGGTGTCATTTTTAGTATTGAAGTTAGTGGCAGACATGCGTTTGATTCAGAAGTTAAGTTCTTTATTGCCGACTGTCCCTAGATTGGAGTACCCAAATGTTAGCGCGAGAATGGTAATCATGGGCAGCCAGTTATTTCAAAACCATCCCGATCGACAATCTTCCACCATTCACAAAATCTGCCCCAGACTGCGGCTTCTTACCAGCAGGCTGCACCTGACTCAACAACAAATAACCATCCCCAGTTTTCACTACTGCTCCACGACCTTTAATGATTTTTACAATCTCCCCCGGTACCGCAGAGTTGTCATTGATCTCCGGTAAATCACCCGACCAATAGGGAGCTGCCAAGGGCACAGTGCCTAAAATTCCCACCGATTTATCGGCAAATTTAATAAAGCAATCTGGGTAAAAGCCCCGCACTTTGTTGTGGAGATCGATCGCCCGCTCATTCCAATCTAACTGCCACTCACTCTTAGGAATCGGTGGAGCATGGGTGGCCAAAGCATCATCTTGGGGTTGGGGAGTTGGTCTTTCCAACAAAGTCCGCACCAGCAACTCCGCCCCCGCCTGTGCCAAACTCTCTCCCAGCTCTCCCGCATTCATTAAAGGCGGCACCGGTACCACCGTCTTTAGCAGCATCGCTCCAGTATCCATGCCAAGATCCATTTGCATGGTGGTAATGCCCGTCTCGGTCACACCATCCACCAAACAGCGCTGAATCGGAGCCGCACCGCGATAAGCGGGCAACAACGATCCATGGACATTAATGCAGCCCTGTTTGGGGATATCCAAAATTTCTTGAGAAAGAATCTGACCGTAGGCCACGACTACAAAGACATCAGCATCTAGGCTGCGCAGCCACTCGATCGACTCCGCCGCCTTCTTGATCCGAGCTGGCTGTTCGATCGGGATCTGGTGTTCTAACGCCACCAGCTTCACTGGCGAAGGCACTAGCTGGTTGCCCCGCCCGCGCTTGCGATCGGGTTGAGTTACCACGCCAACTACTTCCATATCAGGCTGCGCTAGCACAGCCTGCAAAGTAGCCACCGCAAATTCTGGAGTGCCAAAAAAAACTAATCGCATTAGGTACTCGAATTGATGCCGCGTATGCTCATTTGCTGCATAAAGAAATCTTCCAAAGACATTTTACCTTGACGAATTTCGATCAGCTCAGCTTCCATTAAACGCATGGTAGCCAAAAACTCTTGAGGTTCGCCGCGTAACTGACCTCGCCAGCGATCGCCATCCACTTCCAAATCACTAATCCAACGCTGCAAAATATCCATGCTGCCACTGCGACCCTGCACGGTGTAACTGCCGGTGCTATAGGTCAACAGCTCATCCAAAGTACCACAGGCAATCAGTTCTCCCCGCGACAAAATACCCACCCGCGTACATATTTGCTCTACTTCAGTCAGAATATGGCTGTTAAAAAAAACTGTTTTACGGTTGTCGCTCAGCGCAAGAATAATGTCTCGCATTTGTTTACGGCCCAAGGGATCTAGGCCAGACATTGGCTCATCTAAAAACACGATATCTGGATCGTTAATCAGCGCCTGTGCCATACCAATCCGCTGCTGCATTCCTTTAGAATACTGGCGCATTTTTTTGCCTGTGGCCGCGCTCTGGGCTAAGCCCACCATATCTAATAAGGCAGGAATGCGCTGTTTACGAATTTTGTGAGGAATCTGAAAGAGGTCGGCGGTGAATTCTAAGACTTCCCAGCCGGTGAGATAGTCGTAAAAATAGGCATTTTCGGGCAGATAGCCAATTCTTTGCCTTACTTCGGGATCATCGATCGAGCTACCCAAGATCTGCGATCGGCCATGAGTCGGGCGCACAATGCCCAATAAAGATTTCAACAGGGTGGTTTTCCCGGCTCCGTTTAGCCCCAACAAGCCAAAAGTTTCCCCGGCAAATATTTGCAAAGAGCATTTTTTCAAAGACTCGATCTGTTGGTTCATAAAAAAACCGGTGCGATAAGTCTTGCTAAGTTCGTAGGTTTCAATGACGGCGGTAGCTTGCTCGGTTCTGGGAGCTAGTTGTCGGTCGGTCAATACTGTCATGGTTTGCAATAAATATCGATATTCGATAGTTTCGCTTGCGCCTACGGCGATCAGCTCACTCTTATAAATACCCTATTTTGTGAAAGATCGATCGATCTCCTCTCCTTTTAGCCTTTCCTCCGAAGTAGATATCAACAAAATCCTGTTACAATCTTTGATGCTCTTCAGCCTTAGTGGCATACAACATGGTAAGCGTCAAAGATTCGATCGTTGATCAGGTCAGAGTATTGTTAGATGAACCATCGATCGAAAATATTAAAGATTCCCTCCGTCTTCTCAGTCTGGAACGCGCCAAAATTCTGCAAGCTGAATTTATTGCTAAGTATGGGCTAAAAGTACAAGCTGGTCTATTTGAGGGAATGGAATATCTGCCGGACTGCGCCGAAGGCTGCTACATCCCCAAACTGCTGGGCTGCTATGAAGCTGAACTAGAACCATACTTCCGGCAGGCAATCGCCAATCCATACCAAGCCATTGTCAATATAGGCTGCTCGGAAGGTTTTTATGCAGTGGGTTTAGCTAAATTAATGCCTCAAGTTCAGGTCTATGCCCATGATACTAATGAAGCAGCCTGGGCAGACTGTAAGCAGTTAGCTAGTCAAAATGGGGTGATCGATCGCATTCACATTGGCGGTACTTTTGCCCTAGTGGATTTTCAGAAATTTGCTACTCGGCGAACCTTAGTTCTCTGCGACATCGAAGGCGGCGAAGAAAATCTATTAGATCCGAGTTTAGCTCCGGCTCTGAGCAAAATGGACATTATTGTAGAACTCCATGATGGCTTTGCGCACAACATTCAAGAAACTTTGATCAAACGATTTGAGCAAACCCATGAAATCTCGATCGTCCCCCATACTCTGCATGGCATCACGCTACCGCCATTGTTACAAGAATGGGGCAGCCTAGATCAATTGTTGTCGCTCTGCGAATGGCGGGCATTCCCCACCCCCTGGTTAGTAATGTGGGCCAAGCCATAATCCCAGTCATCCATCAATGTTGAAAATCCGCCCCCACCATGATATTTACGATCGTGCGCGATTCAATGACACTTTACTTGGTCGTTGGTGTTGCCAACGCCGAGGGTACTGGCACAGGAGCCGGGGTAATTGGCATTACCGTGGGTTCGGCATTACCAGGAGCGACACCGGGGCTAGGTGCCACTGGAGAAGTCCCCAACAGTGGAGTCTTTAACGAAGGTGGAGCAGTAGACTTGACCAAAGTTTTAATTTGGTCTTTGTACTGTGCCGGAGCAATTTCAATCGCTTGATCAAGTAAAGCCTGAGCTTCACTCACACTACCAATTTTCTTGAAAACCAGCGCCTTTGCCAACAAAGGCCGAAAATCTTGGCTATCGGCTTGAGTTAGCCCATCGTAAATTGGGAACGCCTCAGCATAGCGCTGCTGACTGACGTAGATCTGAGCCAATAACAGCTTCAGACCACCCAAATCTGCCGTTTTGCCCGATGGGATAGGAGCCTTGATTGCTTCTTGAACTAAACCGATCGCCGCCTCGGGCTTCTGAGCATCTACAAACAAACTAGCCAAGCTTTGCAATGCTGGAATATGGTGAGGATTGTTGGCTAACGCCTTGCGATAATTTAATGCCGCCGTCTCTCGATCGCCCAAATAATGGTGCGATTGACCAGCTAGCACCCCATACTCCGGCACATCTGGATTCAATGCCGCCAATCTTTCTAAAGAGCTAATCGAACCCTTAATGTCAGCCAACTGCAACTTAGAATTCACGATGGTTTTCAGGGCTTCTTGATTATCGGGCTGCCCAAACAAAACTTTTTCGGCAGCGAAGGTGCGCTCACGTAATAAACTCATCTGATCGCCAGATAGCTTTGCGCCCTTGCCAATGCCGCTATTATTCCACCAGGCAATCCCCAATGGCGATAGCAAAGCCCCCAAGGTCGTCAGCACCGAACCCCAAATCACAAAGTTGAGAATAGTGGATTTCTGCGATGGCTTAGGCGGCTGCAAACCAGTCGTTAAAGCTGTGATGGTTTGTGCTGGCAGAAGTGCCGGTGAAAGTTTTGGAGGGCGTTGAGATGAGGTTTTTTTAGACACTGAATTTAGCTGGAATAGATCCTGAGTGACTTTATGATGCCTCGATCCTGCCACAGATCGATCGCCTTTGGGGTAAGTTTAGCCGTCACATTTGGTACAAATCTGCGAGCAAAACGTCCGGGGCTTGCTATGATGAACTTTGCGAAATCTAGAGACATCTAGAGATATGTGGAATACTGCGGAGAAAGATTGTGACCATCGCCGAACTCTTTGAGAAAGGTGGAGTGGCCATGTGGCCCCTGGCTTTATTGTCAGTGCTGGCCTTGGGCACCATTTTAGAACGCATTTGGTTCTGGCTGGGCTTACTCAGCCGCGAAAAAGAAACGATCGATCGAGTGCTAGATGCCAGCAACACCGGCAACTGGGATCGAGCGGTGCAAGTTGCCCGCGAAGCCCGCCATCGCCCGATCGGCAGGTTTTTGTATGCGCCGCTGCGGCGCAAAAATCCTGACCCCGAAACTTTCAAGCTGGCCTTAGAAGCGTCGGCAGAAGAAGAACTCCACGCCATGCGCCGGGGTGAAAAGATTTTGCAGGCGGCGATCGCCCTCGCTCCGCTGCTAGGTTTATTGGGGACAGTATTGGGTCTGATTCGCTCACTCAATGGCATTAAACTCAGCGATTTATCTGGTGGTAGCGGCACTGCGGTTACGTTAGGAATTAGTGAATCGCTGATTAGTACCGCTACGGGCATGATTGTAGCCATTACTAGCGTGGCCTTCTATTGGGTGTTTCAGGGCTTGTTGATTAAGCAAGTCAACCTGTTTCGTCGATCGGGTAACGAGTTAGAGCTACTCTATCGCGAGCGCTATCACCGCACTGGTCGGAGTAGTCCACACCCTCGGGAAGAGATTGATCGTAAACCCCACGAAGAAACGGAGTTGCTGTGAAAATCCACCTAGACAACAACAACGAATCCCCTCGGGTAGAAGTTGTACCGCTGATCGATATTATTTTTTGTATTCTGACTTTCTTTTTGCTGTCTGGTTTGCAAATGGCTAGTCAGCAAGCAATTAATGTGGATTTACCCAAAGCCAAGTCAGCCGAGAATCAAACTCGCCAAATGATGATTGTCAGTCTCGATCAAGATGGCCAAGTGTTTGTAGAGCAACAGCGCTACCCCCAGGTGGAAGCCTTATATGAAGCCGCCAAAACCTACCGTGCCAGTAGTCCCAATGGTTCGATCGTGCTGTATGCCTCTAAGCAAGTGCGCTATGAGCGGGTGATGGAGATTTTAGATTTGCTGCGCTTAGCCGGTGGTGATAACGTGGCGTTGGCTACCACTAACATTGAGGCTTCACCGACTCCGGCTCCTGTGATTAACTTGCCCCCTGGATCTGTGCCTGCGCCCCAGACAACTCC
>JAAFHZ010000084.1 GCA_013297675.1 Synechococcales cyanobacterium bin59.metabat.ball.084
GGTAATTGGCGGCACTAATAACAATGATTTTATTGAAGGCGGTGGAGGCAGTAACAGTCTCTATGGTGAAGGTGGCAATGATAGCTTGGTTGGTGGTGGCGCTAAGGACTATATCTATGGTGGTACTGGTAACGATACTATCAATGGGGCGATCGGCGATGATTTGTTAAATGGTGGCCTGGGTGAAGATGTTATCTATGGCGGCGATGGGGCCGATGTTTTGGTTGGTGAAGCTGGCAATGATACTCTCTACGGCGAAGCTGGAGATGATGATTTGTATAGCGGTGCTGGCAATGATGTTGCTTATTTAGGAGCTGGTAACGATCGGGTTTTTGGTGGCGAAGGCTACGACACTGTATATATTACTGGTGATGCTGTGAGCTATCAGGTTTCTGGTTTTAATGACTCCCAATGGAGGTTGAAGGTTATTGGTGGCGAAGAGAAGGTGATTGCTGATGTGGAGCGCATTGAATTTTCTATCAATGGTGGCAAATATGATGTAATTACTGGTGGGCGTGGCAATGATACTCTGGTGGGGACTGCTAATCAGTCCCTGATAGCTGGAGGAGATGGAGATGATGTTCTCAACGGCGGCATTAATAACGATTTTATTTATGGTGGTCGTGGCAACGATACAATAAGTGGTGGCGCTGGTAATGATCTACTGGAAGGTGGCACTGGAAATGATACTTATATTGTGGATGCTACCGGAGATGTAATCAATGAAAACTCTTCTGTTTCCAACGAAATTGACACCGTTCAATCTTCTGTTACCTATACTCTCGGAGCTAACTTAGAAAATCTAACTCTTACCGGAACAACTGTAATTCATGCGACTGGCAACGCCTTGGATAACATTATATATGGCAACACCGCTGGTAATATTATCAATGGTGGAGCCGGTAACGATTTTCTTAATGGTCAAGCCGGTAATGATACCCTCATCGGTGGCTTGGGTAATGATATTTACATTGTTGATTTTGTTGGCGATGTAGTAACAGAAACCTCTACTCTCTCAGCAGAAATTGATACCGTTCGATCTTATGTTTCCTACAATCTCGGTGCTAATTTAGAAAACCTCACACTGCTGGGTTCTGTAGCCACTAATGCTACAGGCAATGCACTGAACAATGTCATTGCTGGTAACGTGTTAAACAACACTCTAACTGGTGGTGCCGGAGTAGATACGTTCTTGTTGAACAAGACTAGTACTGACACCATCACAGACTTTGACGCCAACGAAAAGCTGCAAATATCAGCATTAGCATTTGGCGGATTAACTGCGGGCAGCTTAGTCACCACCCAGCTACTAGTTGGTGCTGGAGCCACCACGGCTACCACTGCCGCCCAAAGATTTATCTTCAACACCACAGATAAATCTTTATACTTTGATAGCGATGGTCTCAATGGTGCCGCTGCTGTCAAAATCGGAGTTCTAACAGGTGTCACCACCCTGACTACCAGCAACTTCTCGATCGTGGCCTAACCGCAGCAAATACTTTGCACCATTGAAGCTGTAGAAAAAGGAAGTCGATCGCTACCCTTGCGCCAAAGGTACAAACCAATACTAACGAGGCCGAAACAACCGATCGGCCTCTTTTTTTACATCAACCGAGGCATGTCAATAAACTGGCAGTTCAAACAAAAATGAGCGACAGTGCTAAGGCTCTAGATAATCCAATGAAGTCATCCAATACTCTTTGCAGATCAGGATTAAGTACTGGCTGACACTTTCTGGGTTGGGACACACTGAAAGCCTTGATTCAAGATGACTGATAGAAACTGGCAACTCCATTTTATTAAAATTAACTAGTGAATATGCAGTCGCTAAAAATTATCGTAAATTTCGCTTACTCGGCGAAAGGCAGTATCGGTGCTAGATCCAGCTACCACAAAAAAAGCGATCTTTTCACTAGCGGCACAGCGTACCGTGCCTTTGTATTGGCCAAAATCACCAGAAATTGATTGGTTGGTCACGTTAATGTTCTGAAATCCGGCGTTTTGTAGAGCTATTCTAGAGCGATCGATACAGGCATTATCATCAGTAGAGATATTTTTCCAGGCGGTAGCGATCGAAATATTGCTGCTCACATCAGAAATATTGGGAGCGGTCTCTTCACTGGCCGGACTGGGAGAAATTCTTAGCAAAAATAGACAGGTGAAGATCAAAAAGCTGACCAGGACTATGGAACGGATCGATTTTCCTCCGGGAACACCAAGCAAACGCAATGATTTCATGGGTATTGTAGAATTGAAAAGTTATAGACTACGTGACCGGCAAATCGATCGATTTGTTGCCAATCGTCCCCATCGGCTTAGTCCCATTGCTATACTGGCATTCAGCATCCATAAGAAAAACCATGAACCAAGAGCTGATTCAAAATCTGTTGGCAGATCTGAAAAATGCTGACACCACGGTACGAGAAAGAGCTGGTGCACAGCTTTGGCGCATTTGGTTTTGGCAAAAAGGGCGCAGCGGTCTAGCACAAATTGAGGCTAGCGAAGAATTGATTGCCACTGGCGACTTACTAGGTGCCGAAAAGATTTTGACCGAATTAATCACCGAACTCCCGGACTTTGCCGAAGCCTGGAACCGGCGGGCAGTTTTGTATTATCTCAAAAAGGACTATGTGAGAGCGATCGAAGACTGCCAACAGGTCATTGAAATTGTCCCCTGGCATTTTGGTGCTTGGCATGGCGTAGGTCTTTGCTGGGCGGCGTTGGGCAACTATGCTGCGGCTATTGCGGCACTGCGGCAGGCTTTGGAGATTCAGCCATATTCGATCGAAAACCAGCGTTTGCTTCTAGAATGTACTGCTCAACTTTAAATCAACGCTAGCAGCCTGTCTGGTTATCCAAGACAGAACTGCTATGTCGTGCTATGAACTTCAGTCAACCCCCTCAATGCGGTCTTCGACCTGTTGATAGAGTTCACGCAGCCGATCGAGATTCTCATCAGAAGTTTCCCAATAGCCGCGACCATTCACTTCAAGCAAAGTTGATACAATCTTGCGGAACGAATTAGGATTCAGATCCATCAAGCGCTTGCACATTTCTTCGTCTTTAATGAAGGTGCTGTTGGTATCTTCATAAACCCAGTTATCTACTGCGTCTGCCGTAGCACTCCAGCCGGAAGTATTTACCAACCGCTTGGAGAGTTCCCGTACACCCTCGTAACCATGGCTGAGCATTCCTTCATACCACTTCGGATTCAGCAGCTTAGTGCGAGCATCTAAACGCACCGTTTCCGATAAAGTCCGAATCTGAGCATTTGCTGTAGTGGTATCAGCCATAAACGCCGTGGGCTTCTTACCATCAGTCCGCAGACTAGCTACGATTTTGGTGGGGTCAGAGTCGTAGTAGTGAGAAACATCGGTCATGCTGATTTCCGAAGAATCCAAGTTTTGGAAAGTCACATCGGCGGTTTTTAAGGAAGTCTCAAAAATTTTGCGGGACTGTTCCATCGTGCCGGGATTATCGGCGCTGAAGGCAAAGGATTTGCGAGTGAGATACATTTCCTGTAGTTCAGCTTCGTTTTCCCAAGTGCCGTTTTCTACTGCCAAGTTGATGTTGGAAGAATAGGAACCAGAGGCATTCGAGAAAATCCGCGTTGCCGCTTGGCGCAGGTTGATACCCATTTCGGCAGCTTGCGCCAAAGCGTGCTTGCGCACAAAGTTCATTTCTAACGGCTCATCGGCTTCGGCAGCCATTTTGACACCTTGATCTAATAAGTTCATTTGGTTAATGAACAGATCGCGGAATACCCCAGAGCAGTTCACCACCACGTCTACACGCGGGCGACCGAGTTCTTCTAAAGGAATCAACACCAACTTGTTGATGCGACCCAGAGCATCGGGTACCGGCTTCACGCCGACCATCCACATAATTTGAGCCAGAGATTCGCCGTAGGTTTTGATGTTATCGGTACCCCACAGCACACAGGCGATCGTCTCAGGATATTGACCATCGTTATCTTGCATTTGTTTGGCTAATAGCCGATCGACCACCACCTTCGCGGACTTCACCGCCGCTTCGGTAGGAATCGACTGGGGATCTAAGGCGTGGATATTTTTACCGGTAGGCAACACGTCCGGGTTGCGAATGGGGTCGCCGCCGGGGCCGGGGAGCACATATTCACCCTCTAGACCCTGGAGTAAACCACCCAACTCATTGTCTGCACAGATTTGCTTGAGGCAAAACTCCAAATATTCAAACAGCGGCTTGATTTCTTCGGTGTTGACATTGCCATAGCCCGCTTCAGCTAGCGACTCTAGCCAAGGTTCTTTTTTGCCCATGTTGAAAAAATTCAGCTTAGAAACAAAAGACACTCGGCCTTCAGCATCGGCTTGGGCATGAACCATCGCGGCTACCGCCAAACGCACCGCCATAGTGACATCTTGCAGAGTCTGCACGTCTTCTAAAATGCCCTTATCGTTGTTTTGGTAGATTTCTTCCAAATTCCGATTCATGCTTTCCGCAATAATTCGCGGCAGACCCTTGATACCTTCTTCATCCCGATCGAGGCTAGCAATGTTCACCAAAGTAGCGATCGCTTCCTCGGCAGTGGGGGGCTTACCAATCACATGTAAACCGCAGGGCAGTAAGCGCGATTCAATTTCCATCAGGCGACGATAAACGTTGCCCACAATTAAATCTCGATCGTCTAAGCTGAGGGTCGCAGAATCCACGTCAGGCAAGACCACATCCTGATCCATATTGCAGATGCGGGCTTTATCCATAATCGTATTTACGATCTGCGCTCCCCGGCCACCATCCCGTAAGGATTGATAGGAACCAACCAAGTCACCTAGTTCTTTAAGACCCTTATACAAACCGGCATTTTCAGCCGGAGGAGTCAGGTAAGAAATAGTCTCAGCATAGCCTCGGCGCTTAGCGATCGTGGCTTCACTGGGGTTGTTGGCAGCGTAGTAATACAGGTTAGGAATCGAGCCAATTAAGCTATCGGGGTAGCACTCATTGGACATGCCGATTTGCTTACCGGGCATAAATTCTAGCGAACCGTGGGTGCCAAAGTGCAATACGGCATCTGCGCCCCAGATTCTTTCCAGATAAGTGTAGTAAGCAGCGAAGCCATGGTGAGGGCTAGCCGATCGAGAGAATAATAATCTCATCGGATCGCCTTCGTAACCAAAGGTGGGCTGAATTCCAATAAACAAGTTGCCAAAGTGTTTACCAAATACCAGTAAGTTTTGACCATCGCTGTTCAAGTTACCAGGTGGCTTGCCCCAGCTATCTTCCAGGCGCACCGAGTAGGGGGTGAGATCTTCGTATTCGGCCACGCTCATTCGGTAAGCCACGTTTAGCTCGGGGCTGTTGTACTGAGCTTGAGCGTCGTGAATTACTTGCTCCATTAGCTCTTTAGAAGAAGCGGGCAGTTCTGGCAAATCATAGCCGTTTTGCTTCAGACCTTTCATGACCTCATAGATCGAGCCAAATACGTCTAGGTAAGCGGCAGTACCGACATTTCCTTTATCGGGTGGGAAGCTAAAGACCGTAATGGCAATTTTCTTTTCGGCCTTGGGCTTAATCCGTAAATTTGCCCATTTCAAGGCGCGTTTGGCGATCGATTCCACCCGGTCTTGGAGGGCGATCGCCCGACCAGTGTTGCCATCTCGACCAGAGAGAATGATCGGCTCGATCGCTCCGTCTAGTTCTGGAATGGCAATTTGCAAGGCTACTTGAATAGGGTGTAGACCCAAATCACTTTCTTGCCACTCTTCGGTAGTCTGGAAAACTAGGGGTAAAGCAACCATATAAGGACGGTTCAGCTTTTTGAGAGCCTCGATCGCCTTGGGGTGATCTTGACGCGCCGGGCCACCAACCAGAGCAAAGCCGGTTAAAGAAACCACGGCATCTACTAATGCATCTTCTTTGCCTACGGCATCAAAGAAATAAGCCTCTAAAGGTTTAGAGAAATCCAAGCCCCCCGCAAAAATGGGAATAACCTTTGCGCCCATGGCCTCTAGCTCTTGCACCATGGCTACATAGTGAGCATCATCGCCAGTCACAATGTGGGTGCGCTGGAGCACTAGGCCGATCGTGGGTGCTAGCGGATCTTTTAAGTCTGCCGAGATATCCCGGCGGCTCACATACCAGTTTAAATACTCCTTCACATCCTCAAACATCTGAGGGGCTAAGGGGTGCCAAATTCCCATATCGGGGAAAGTTACGGGTTCGTTGTAGGCTGCGGAGACGATCGATTTATTGGCCTTGTCACCCACGTACACATACTTATCGGCCAACATCAACAAGAAGTTTTCGAGGTTCTCGGGAGTACCACCTAGCCAATATTGAATGCTCAGCATAAAGTTGCGGGCATCTTGGGCTTTTTCCATCGGCAAGAACTTCAAAACCTTGGGCAGAGTCTGCACCAATTTCAACATGCCATCTTGAAAGCTGCTGCCCTGCTTGGCCTTGCGCTTTTTCATAAACTCGCCGATCGCGCTTTTAGACTGGCCAAGCTGCGCCAAAGAGAAGCTGCCCATTTTG
This sequence comes from Synechococcales cyanobacterium bin59.metabat.ball.084, assembly GCA_013297675.1. Taxonomy (GTDB): domain Bacteria; phylum Cyanobacteriota; class Cyanobacteriia; order Cyanobacteriales; family Chamaesiphonaceae; genus JAAFHZ01. The sequence continues at coordinate 6,511 of JAAFHZ010000084.1, forward strand.
TTTAGGCGCATCACTTGAGGCATCGAAGGGAAAACTACTGCCACATCTAGGTTGTCCCGGTATGGTTCGACGGCAGCAACCAGTTTTTCGGCTAGGTCTTCAATAAAGATCAGTGAAGCAATGAAGACGTTAGCAGCAGCGAGGTCTACTTGTAGAGCGGCGTAGTTTTCTGGATCGCGCAGCTCTTCGAGCAGATAACCGCTAATTTCGATCGCCTGGTTGGGGTTGTTGTCGTTGATCGATCGAACAGCGGCAGAGAGAGCACTTTGATACTGCGGCTCTAAGACGACATAGACCACTTTCAACAGTCGTCTGCCCCGCAGGTCATCGGGTGCAACATGTCGGATGGTGGACTTGACGTTAGTGAACATTCGGATCTACTCCTTGAGGTGATGGTGAAATAAAGAGGTGAAACTAAATGAAGTTTGTTAAAGATGGTGTGAGCAGAGACTGCCGCGTTGCCCTGACAAATTTTATATGTCAGAACCACCGCAAAACAAGGGTGTAATGATTTTTTTATGATTGTTACGATGCAGACTCTGCCTGAAGTTGTAACAAATAAGCCTTGGTGCTGCACTGGTTTTGGCGCAGTCCGATACAAAAAGCAAGGTATCGAGTCCTGATCGAGCTTTCAACAAATCTTTACAGTGATTGACAAAAAATATTTTTTCTGGAGCTAGTTTCTGGCATCTGAGACAGCTATTACCAAAATCTCTTCCCTGTTATCATGAGTCAGCGGCAACAGTCGCAAGTTCTTAAACATCTGTAGAGTATTAAAACTAATATGGCAGTCAAAAAAGGTGATGCAGTCTGTGCAGTGGCTGAAAATTTGGCAAATAGCCTAGAAGCACAAGCCAGCGACAGCAAGTTTTCAGATTACATTTTTAAAACCAAAGGCGAAGTCTTAGATATTCGTGGTGATTATGCCTTAGTAAAATTCACGGCTGTCTCTACGCCCAATGTTTGGCTCCGATTAGATCAACTCCAAGCCTTTACCTAAATCACCAGCCTAGTCATTTTTTTGCATGACACAGTTCAACAGAAGGTTCTGAGCACAAGCTAGATTTAAAAGCTTTATGGGTTCCCCGTCAACAGATGATTGGTGATCAGACCTGTAAAGTAGCTTCTATTGAAAATTCCAATGGACTACAAACCTATGGTAATTATAAAATTTTACTTTCCAGACAATGAGGAAATAAGTGAATATTCTTTGGGCGATATTGATATTTCTAATGATGAAAAATTGATATCATCCAAGGGCGATTCAAGAAAACTGATGATGGTTTTTATATCATTGTCTGACTTTTCTGATGGAATAGTTAACTTGATTCACAAAAAATCTCAAAAGGAATACGAATTTATTGGTACTGGCTCATCTTTTCGTTTACTGATTAATTGTCATGAAGATAGAGTATTTATCAATAATCCTCAGCAAAAAACTATTGTAGACATATCTTGTGCTGAAGTGGTTAAAGCCTTGTGGGAATGCTGGCAGGACATTGAGAAATATATTACTGAACTCGATAAAAAATCGTCAGTCTATCTCGATCTTGTCAGTCGTAAAGATATTTTTGAAAAGGCATTTGCAAATATAATTTAGATAGATGAATAGTTTAGCGTTTTGATGAACATAAAAACGCTAAACAGGTAGAAAATGTCTACTTACTTGTTTTTTTTTGTAAGTAATAAACAAGTTTAAGGAAATCACTGATTAAGTAGTTTTTGACGAAGTAAATCTAGTGCTTGCTTAGCAGACATTTGGCGAATGAGTTCTCGATCGAAATGAGTACTTAACCGATACTCCATAGAACTCACCGTGCCATCAGGAGCAGCTAGGCCAATGTAGACCAAGCCCACAGGTTTTTCTGGTGTGCCACCGCCGGGGCCAGCAATGCCAGTAATCCCGATGCCCCAATCGGTGGCTAATTGGGTACGGACTCCTAGAGCCATTTGTTCGGCGACCTGGGAGCTGACTGCACCGCGATCGAGAATCAACTGACTATCCACTTTTAATAAATGAGTCTTGACCTCATTGGCGTAAGCCATTACCCCACCCCGGAAATATGCCGAGCTACCGGGCACATCGGTAAGCATTGCTCCCAAAACCCCCCCGGTGCAAGATTCCGCCACAGATAGAGTCTGACCCTTGGCAATCAAGAGTTTACCAATGACTTTGGAGAGATTGTCATCGTCTTGACCATAAAAATGACTGCCGCCGATCGCCATGATTTCTGCTGCTATTGGGTCAATTTTGCGGGCAGCAGTATGGGCATCAGTAGCTCTGGTTGAAACCCTTAACCTGACCTCCCCTTGGCCAGCATAGGGAGCCACCATGGGGTCAGACATTTGGATAAATCGATCGACTTTTTCGGCCAGAGCCGACTCCGAAACTCCCCAAAATCTTAGGCTAGTGCTAAAAATCTGCTCTTGCCCATAGCCGTTAGCGCATAGGTAGGGAATAGCCGAATCTTGCCACATGCGGTACATTTCCCGAGGTACTCCCGGAAATGTCAGCACAATCAATCCGGGCTGGGGCTGCCACATCATGCCGGGAGCTGTTCCTAGAGGGTTTGGTAAAATTTCGGCTCCTTGGGGCTGTAAAGCTTGGCGGCGGTTGCTGGGGGTCATGGTGCGTCCCCGCTGGGCGTATTTCTGTTCGATATCAGCGACTACCGCAGCATGTTCAATCAACGGGGTCTGGAAAAAATCGGCGATCGTGGCTGTGGTCAGATCATCGGGGGTCGGGCCTAGCCCACCGGTAAAAATTAAGATTTTGGCTTGTCGATCGATCGCTACCTGCATGGTCTGCTGAATTCTGCCGGGATTATCACCAACTACCGACTGGTGATAGTGGGCAATGCCCAGGTTAGCCAACTGCTGAGCTAAATATCGAGCATTACTGTTGAGAATGTCACCTAACAGCAGCTCTGTACCCACACAAATAATCTCTGCTGACATATCGATTGTACCTAAAAATACGCAGCAACTAGTGTGACACAATCTCTCGCTAATATGTCACAAAAGTCTTAGCCCTGAGAGAGCATAGTGCCAAGACTTTTGAGCCATTATGGGTCGAAATAGTAAGCAAGGCGTATCTAGTAGATGTTTAGAGCGATGCCGAGAATCAAGAAATAATTCGCGTCCGTTTAGTTTCTGTGATAATTTGGCATAGTGAATCTACCAATGAATTTACTCAGAAATCTATGGCTCTGATTAAAGATGTGACAGACTGCTCTACTTTTGCAGTGCGCGGTCTGGATATTCAACTGATCTATCAAATGAATAAAATCAGCCCCGGTTTACTGGTGCGGATTGATGATTTGAATGTATCTTTGGGTGGATCTGTCCATGCTTGGATGCAGGCTTCAGCCAAGCAGAGTTTAGCTAAGGCGATCGCCGCTCGCAACCAAAAAATGGTGATCAACTCGGCCTATCGCACCATTGCTGGTCAAATGCTACTGCGGACTCACTATCGCAATAGCCGCTGTGGAATCAGTGCTGCCGCGCCACCGGGTAAGAGCAATCACAACAATGCCAGCGCGATCGACATCGAAGATGCTGACGGTTGGCGGCCAGTCTTGGAAGCCAACAACTGGAAATGGATTGGTTCGTTTGACCCCGTCCATTATGACTGCGTAGATCCCGGCGTAAAATCTATTCACCAAATTGCGGTGCAGGCATTTCAGCAGCTCTGGAATTCGCGTCGTCCCAATGACCCGGTGGCCAGTGACGGCGATTTTGGGCCGGTAACGGCTAGTCGGCTACGCTATGCTCCAGCGGAAGGCTTTTCGGGTTTGGATATTCCGCGTATCTTAAAGCTGACTGAGCCGTTACAACTGGGTAACGATGTGGAAGTTCTGCAAAATGCCCTGCGCAAAATTGGCATTCAGGTAGAAGTCAACAAAGTTTTTGGCCAAGATACCGATCGGGCGGTGCGGCAACTGCAAACCGATCGAAAGCTGTATGTAGATGGCATTGTGGGCAGCAAGACCCGCCAAGCTCTAGGCTTACCCGATCCAATGGGTTCTTAGTAATAAGAATAAATAGGCATCTTTGACAAAATTTGTAATGTCTCAGTTTCCTCCCGTTCGGTTTTACCGTCCCGGAGGAAATCGCTTCAACAAAAACCTCCTTGAGCCTAGCCGCCAAGATTACGGATTTCTTGTGATAGTCGCTCCACCTGGTTACTGTCGCCCTGCTGCCGATATATTTGAATCGCTTTACGGTAATCAGCGATCGCCCCAGCTTTATCTTGCAACTTTACCTTAGCTTCAGCCCGCGTAAACCAATAGGCAGCAATATTCGGATAAATTCGCACCAAGCCATCTAGAGATTTCAGAATGCCCTGCTGATCATTCAGTTGCCTATAAATATCAAGCTGACTAGAATACGCCTCAAACTCATTGGGGTTAATTTTTAGCATCTTGGTATAGTCTGCCAAAGCCAACTGCCAATCTTTACGGTCTTTATAAATTCCGGCTCGTTGAGAGTAACCGCGAATACTGTTGGGGTTCAACTCGATAATTTTGCTGTAATCGGCGATCGCCCCCATGACATCGCCGCTATATCTACGAAAATGACCACGACTATCATAAGCGCTAATATTTTGGGGATTAAGCTGAATTAACTGCGAAAAATCTTCGATCGCCCCCGGAAAATCATTGAGCTGCGCCTTGACTCCAGCCCGATTATTGTAAGCCAAAGGATCTTGAGGATCTGCTTTAATCATTGCGGTGTAAGCCATTAAAGCTCCGGGCAAATCGCCCTGCACCTGAAAAATAATTGCCCGCAGTAAATAAGCCTGAATATACTTGGCATCGAGCTGTATAGTCCGATCGAAATCAGCCAAAGCTCCCTTGAGATCTTGATTGGCATATAAAATATTGCCCCGCAAAAAATAAGCCCGAGGATTTTTGCTATCTAGGTCGATCGCCCGATTGAGATCTGGTAATACTCGTATTCGATCGCCCAAAGCCTGATATACATTGGCTCGTAAATAATAAGCCGCTGCCTTTTTGGGTGCTGCGATAATTAGTTTATCGAGTTCTGCCAAAGCACCGGGCAAATCACCGCTTTGTAGCTTCACCGTGGCCAGCACTAATCCATCACTGGCGGCATCTGGAGCTGTCTCTGGAGCTGTAGTTACCTCTAATTTTAAGCCAGATTTATTTACCAAAGGCACAAAAACATTGGCCAAAATCCCCAGATTAAATCCTGTCTTTACTCGTACCGCCGGGTTAATGCTAGAAGCCTCACTGCTTTTTTCGACATCACCCCGCCCATGAATTGCCACCAACTCACCCCGATCGTTCAATACACTGCCGCCACTCATACCCGGAAGAGTCAAATTAGTATAAATTAAGCCATAGCCATCTTCCAGCGGCTGCCGACTGCTGGCAGTTACTCGGCCTTCGGTGAAGTTAAACAGCGATTTGCTAATAGTCTGAGTACCTTGAGGAAACCCGGCTACATATACTGACGAGCCTTCGGCGATCGCGTTGGCCTGTCTAATTTTGATGGTGCGATAAGACTGGGTAGTAACTAGTTGCACCAGCGCCAAGTCGGCACCAGGTAATATTTTGATTCGGGATCGATCGATCTGGTAACGCCGCCCGTCTGGGGCTACAAGCTGATATTTTTGCTCAGGATCTCGCACCACATGCGCCGCCGTCAGTACCGTGTAACCTTGGGCATTTTTGGCAACCAAAACACCAGAGCCGATCGAGTTTTCGGTCTGAATAGACACGGTTACAGCCTTAGAGATTTCGGCAACTTGGCTAGCCGAGAGGCTCCAGCTTGGCGCTGGGTTGGTGTAAATTAATGCCGCAGTGATTGGTATTACCCAAGAAGTTTTCATGCTTAGTATCGCTTCGTTTTTAAAACACCGTAGGTGAGTCCACTGGCGATCGTCACCACAGCCAACACTAAAATTATGCCCCCCGGAAAAGAAGTAATCACTTTGAAGGCTCTTAAGAAGTAAAGCAGCAGGGTTGCGCCTAAGGCACTAGTGAAAACGTAGGCTAATCTTTGACTCCAAGACATAAAACAATGGGGCTAAATGGGTGCTATTTCATTTTAGCGGTGAGTTGGATTAATCCTGAGCTACTTGACACTGCCAGCTAGTCGCAAAAAACACTGGATTATTGTGTTTGATCCTATCTTAGGCTTGATCTTTAAGCTGAATCAAATCTGCCGGGGCAAAAGTGCCAAACTCCGTGATAATCCCCGCAATCAAGCGGGCAGGGGTGACATCGAAAGCGGGGTTAAAGAACTCTACCCCCTTGGGACAAATTACCGTAGCCCCCACATGGGAGACTTCCTTGGTGTCCCGCTCTTCAATTTCAATCAAGCTGCCATTAGCCAAACTAAAATCGATCGTGGAAAGAGGGGCCGCCACAAAAAACGGTACATTGTGCGCCTGTGCCACCAAAGCCAAACTGTAAGTGCCAATTTTATTGGCGGCATCACCGTTGGCCGTAATGCGATCGGCTCCCACCACCACTGCATCAATCATCCCTTTGACCATACAGTGACCAGCCATGTTATCGCTGAGTAAAGTTACCGGGATACCTTCTTGCACACATTCCCAAGTGGTCAGCTTGGCACCCTGCAAGCGAGGACGAGTTTCATCGGCATAGAGTCGCTCTAACCGACCATCGCGCCAAGCCGATCGCACAACGCCTAAGGCAGTTCCATAACCAGCGGTAGCTAGAGCGCCAGCGTTACAGTGAGTCAATAAGCGCAGTTTGCCAGGAGTCTTGGGCAAGGCGGCTACTCCGTGGTCGCCGATCGCCTCACAGGTGCGAATATCGTCGGCGTTGATCTGTTTAGCTGCTGCCAAAATTCCGGGTAAGTTACCGGGCTGGGCTTTGACCACTTCCATCATTTTATCGATCGCCCAAAATAAGTTCACGGCGGTTGGTCGGGTGGCTTTGAGCTTCGTGGCAATTTTTTCCATGCCCCGGATAAACTCGGTAGGGCTGTCGGCTTCTACTTCTCGCGCACCCAAATACATGCCGTAGGCTGCGGCTACGCCGATCGCCGGGGCACCGCGCACAATCATTGTGGTGATGGCGTTGGCCATTTCATCGCTGCGGTTAATTTCTACCCAAGTGCATTCTTGGGGCAAACGATTTTGGTCGATGAGGCGCACTCGATCGATTTCCCACAAAACTGGACGCACTGGATTTACTGACATAACTAGCTAGATAGATGATGTGATCACCACCTATCTTAGCGGAATTCGGGGCGGAATCTGACTCAGAAGCATTATCCAAGTTTCAAGGAATTTACTGGTACTTTGTCCCAGTCTTCTACCACATAGAGTTTGGCTTGCCAGCCCAGTTTTTTCTGTTCGGCGCTGAGTTCAGATTCAAAAGATACATGGCATTCCTGGGCTAGTTGAGGGTCGCAGGAAGCAATGCAAGAATACATCAAACCCAAGGGGTCGCGCTGTTCATTTACCCAGATAGTGGCCATAGGTTTTTACCTAGTGAGGTTGATATCTTCTACTATGGGCGATCGGTATCAAAATAGGCAGAAAATTTAGAAATATTTGCATCACCCTACCAAAATAAATATTTAAGTTGGAATCTAGTCAGGTCTTTTCTCCGTAAACATCGAAACAGATGAATGGCTGATACTTTCACCGGAGGTCTAAAGATTGGTTTGCTTAACGTCGGAAGAGCCAGGTGATTTCGGGGCGCGATAAATCGCTAACAGAATCACCGAACTAATTAGTAACAAAGGAGTTAGCCAATCGCCCCACTGCACATAGAAAGTTTGGTTGCGGCGACGATAAATTTGATGACTGTGGGTGGCAAACTCATTGAGCTGCGATTTCCATAAAGTGTGGCCGTGTGGATCGACGATCGCCGAGTAGCCGGTATTAGTAGCACGTACTGCCCAGCGACTGGTTTCGATCGATCTCATCACATCCATCGCATGATGCTGAGCGGGCATACTTTCGGCGTAGTGGGCATTATTAGATGCCGTGAGCAGGAACTCGCCTTGTTGAGCCTGCTGTCGAAAATGGCTGCCGAAGGCTGATTCGTAGCAGATGCCGATGGCAGCGCGGATGCCAGGAAAGGCAAAGAAATCTTGTTTTTCAGCGCCTCTTTTCAGACTGGCATCGAGGGGTGAAAGGCGTTTGACCCATTGACCAATAATTTCTTTGAAAGGCACGTATTCGCCCAATGGCACCAGTTTATATTTGTCATATTGACTGATGAAGTTACCGGTTTTATCGATCGCATGAATACTATTGGTGTAGTCATTCCCCGCATCGCCAAAGGCTCCCAGCCAAATGGGTACGCCTTGATCTAGAATTGCTTGATATAGAGAGCTGCTTTTGATTTCTGCTGGCATATAGGGCAGTGCGCCTTCTGGGGTCAAAATGGCATCTACACCTGCGGCAGCCAGATCTAGATAGCCGGTGGTATAGCCTTCGATCGCTTTTTGTTTGCCATTGGCATAAAGCTTAATTTCGTTGGGAATATTGCCTTGAATAATGCCAATCTTGAGGGCATCGGCGGGTTTGGTGTCTAGTGGCGCTTGGGAGAGAATGTAGCCGCCTAGGTGGCCGGTGAAAAAGAGCGTGATGGCGGCGATCGCTAGAGTTTTTTGATGGGCTTTGGCAATTATTGCTTCGGCGATTAATCCATTCACGGCTAATAATATGGCGGTGACGGTCATGCCGCCGCTGAGTTGTCCCAAATGCAAAATGGGGAGATTGTTAGGGGTTTGGGTCAGGGCTAAAGTTGACCACCAGAGGTCGGTTTGACTCCATAAGTATTCCAATCCACACCAAATTGCGGTGCCGACGGTGACTCTGACCCAAGCTGGGGGATGGAGGTGTTGACAAATCCAGCCGAAGATGATGCTCCACAACATTACGACGGTGGCTCCCCAGAGGGCAAAAAAGAGGATGGCAACAGTGGCAATCGAGAAACTAGTTAGCCAAGGCACGCCCATCCAAGTCATGGGATGAATGCCGGTAATCCAAAACAGCGCGACTCCGTGATAGCCCATGCCCCATAGCAAGCTCGGCAGAATCGATCGACGTTCTCTAACCACCATTATCCACAGTGGCACTAGGGCAATCCAGGCTAAATACCAGGCTTCGATCAGTTCTACTGCTAACCCGGCGAGTAAACCGCTACCGGCGGCTATCAAAAGTTGTAACAGGCGCGGATTTAAGGCTGAGATCTTTGCAGGCATAGCGTCAACAAGTTCAAGAGCTACAATTATAGACCGTTGACGAATTTGTCCTCTTCATCCCCCAAGCGAATTATGAGTAAAGTTGCTTATTTTGAGTGTCCCACTGGTATTGCTGGTGATATGTGTTTGGCAGCATTGATCGATGCTGGGGTGCCAGTAGATTATTTGCTCGATAAGCTGCAACTTTTAGGAATTTCTGGTGAATATCGGTTTACTACCAGCACTGTTAAACACCATGGCCAAGCGGCGATTCATGTAGAGGTGGAGTTGTTGGCAGAGCAGCATGACCATCCCCACGAACATGGGCATCACGACCACCAACATGATCATGGACATCAGCACGAGCATTCAGGACATGGAAATCATGACCACCAACATAATCACGAACATCAGCACGAGCATTCAGGACATGGAAATCATGATCATCAAAATCGGTAATCGATAAAGAGCAGCATTACCACAGTCCCCAGCGGAATTTGCCGGTGATTAGTGAGTTGATCGATCGAGCCAACCTGCCACCCCGCGTTACCCAATGGAGCAAAGAGGTCTTTCGCCAGCTCGCGATCGCTGAGGGTCTGGTGCATGGTATTGCGCCTGAGCTTGTCCATTTCCATGAAGTCGGAGCCGTGGATGCCATTGTAGATATTGTGGGCACCTGTTTGGGCTTAGATTATTTAGGCATCGAAGAAATTTATTGTTCGCCTCTACCTACCGGCGGCGGTACGGTGAAAGCTGCTCATGGTGTGATGCCAGTCCCGGTACCCGCTGTCTTGCAGCTTTGGCAAGCTCGATCGGTTCCGGTCTATCACAATGGCATCGATTTGGAATTAGTTACTCCTACCGGAGCCGCTCTAGTTGTCGCCCTCGCCAAACAATTCGGAAAAGCCCCGGCAATGCAATTGCAAAAAATCGGCCTGGGAGCAGGCACTAAGCAGATGGTTTTACCAAACATTTTGCGGCTGTGGATTGGAGAAACTGCCGATAATCAAGCTCTCGAAGAAATCTGGGTGCTGGAAACCCAAATAGATGATGTCAATCCCCAGGTGATTGGCTACTTGTTCGATCGATTACTGACTGCTGGAGCGGTAGATGTCTTCACTCAACCAGTAAGCATGAAAAAGTCTCGGCCAGGAATTTTAGTGACTGCCATCTGTCATTTGGCGCAAATTACCACTTGCGAAACAATTCTTTTTCAGGAGACTCCTACCTTGGGCATTCGTCGATCGCAGCAACAGCGCAGCATCCTGCCCCGCAGCATTCAAACTGTGGAAACCACCTATGGAGCAGTGCGAGTTAAAGTGGCGACTAGCAACCTTCCTGGCAATAATGAGATCTGGAATGTTCAGCCAGAATTTGCCGATTGTGCCCAGCTTGCCGAACAACACCAGGTACCTTGGCAGCGCGTCCACGATGCTGCCAAAATTGCGGCAAATCAAGCACAATCAACATAATTAATGGAAAAATCGTAAATAGCTGGGCAAAAGAAAACTTAACGGCTAAACTATATTGGTTGGCGCAGGCGGTGTATTTAAACATTCTCCCTCAACCGACTGGCAGTAGGTTAACTGCTTTAGAATCTGACCCTTGACGGTCGATAAACTAACGCTAAAAACCCAATGCTAAAAACCTCCGGGTACAAAAAATTCTAGACCATAGTTTTAACGAACTTGAAAACACACCACTCACAAACACCAAAATTTGGATCAGTCCGCGCTAAGACCGGACATTTCAGTGATGTAAGCAGTTGTCCTAGTTCGTAAAAGTAAATAAATAGTTTATTGCCGATTTTTTATAATTATTCGGTGGTTTTCGGTCTTTTGGACTAAAAACGGGTCTTCTGACCTGATTTTGAGCCGCAACTACATCACTCTATTCACTATTCTCATTGATTTTTAAGGAGCACGAGAACGCATGACTCAGGCTAACGACGTATTTGCCACCTTAATTGAACCAGATGTTGATCTGGAATCCTTAACCGACGACGACGGGGATTCCGATGATGTGGTTGATATAGGGGCAGAAGAAGAAGAAGAAAAGCCTGGGAAGGGCAAAGTAGCCACTCGCCGCCGTGCTCAAACGAAGAAAAAACAGTATACCGAAGACTCTATTCGCCTGTACTTACAAGAAATCGGCAGAATTCGGCTGCTGCGGGCAGACGAAGAAATTGAGCTAGCCCGGAAAATTGCCGATTTATTAGAACTAGAGCGAGTACGAGAAAAGCTGCTAGCTGATCTAGATCGGGAACCCCAACAAAAAGAATGGGCAAGTGCGGTAGAAATGGAGCCAATCCAGTTTCGCAGTCGCTTATATCAAGGTCGCAGAGCTAAAGATAAAATGGTGCAGTCCAACCTGCGCTTGGTGGTGTCGATCGCCAAGAAATACATGAATCGTGGCTTGTCTTTCCAAGATTTAATCCAAGAAGGCAGTTTGGGCTTGATTCGCGCCGCCGAAAAGTTCGACCACGAAAAAGGCTATAAGTTCTCAACCTACGCTACTTGGTGGATTCGTCAGGCCATTACTCGGGCGATCGCTGACCAGTCGCGTACTATCCGTCTCCCTGTTCACTTGTACGAAACAATCTCGCGGATTAAGAAAACGACTAAGCTGCTGTCACAGAAGATGGGTCGCAAGCCCACCGAAGAAGAAATTGCTACCAAAATGGAAATGACGATCGAGAAGCTGCGGTTTATTGCCAAGTCTGCGCAGTTGCCAATTTCTTTGGAAACACCGATTGGCAAAGAAGAAGATTCCCGTTTGGGTGACTTTATTGAAGCCGACGGCGAAATGCCCGAAGATCAGGTTTCTAAGAACCTATTAAGAGAAGACCTAGAGAGCGTTTTAGATACTCTCAGCCCTCGCGAAAGAGACGTATTGCGTCTGCGCTATGGTTTAGATGATGGTCGCATGAAGACTTTGGAAGAAATTGGTCAAATCTTTAACGTCACCCGCGAACGAATCAGACAAATAGAAGCCAAGGCTCTACGCAAACTGCGTCACCCGAACCGGAATAGTATTCTGAAAGAATATATTCGCTAGAAAAAATGCCCAGGCTGAGATTAGCCTGGGCTACTTTGATTTTATTGAGACTAAAAGCTATGGCTCCTAGTCTTATTCTCTTATCTGCACCTGCCAAAAGCGGAACTATTGATTTCAGATCCCAGTCACCAAAGGCTAATCCTCGTATTTCTTTCTTAGCCATGACCCGGATTATTGCCGCCACATTACTACTGTGGGTAGCTGCCGTCCTACCCGCTAGCGCCACCGATGCCAAAATTTTACATGCGATCAGCCGCCTGAGCTTTGGTGCCGCCCCTGGAGACATTGAACGGGTAGAATCGATCGGAGTAGAAAAATATATTCAAGAGCAGCTCAACCCCAACTCTATCCCCCTGACGAGCAACCTAAACAACCAATTGGCTCAACTCAGCACCCTCAACTTGAGCACCACAGAACTCGGGGCGGTCTTTGGCAAAACTCGTCAAACCCCCACAGCCGAACGAACCCAGCTAGAAATCAACACCCGTAAAGTTGCTGAAGAAAGAAACCATGCCAAATTATTAAGGGCGATCGAAAGTCCCCGTCAGCTCGAAGAAGTCATGACAGACTTTTGGTATAACCACTTCAATGTCTCTAATACTAAAGGCATCAGCCGAGTATGGGTCGGTAACTATGAACAAACCGCCATTCGTCCCTATGTATTTGGTAAATTTCGAGATTTATTAGGAGCCACTGCCCGCCACCCGGCAATGCTCCACTATCTAGATAACTGGCAAAATACGACTCCAAATCCTAACCCCAAAGCTAAAAATCGCGGTGGCATCAACGAAAATTACGCCCGCGAGTTGATGGAACTACATACTTTGGGAGTCAAAGGTGGCTATAGCCAAAAAGATGTGACTAGTTTGGCGCAAATCTTGACTGGTTGGGG
>JAAFHZ010000085.1 GCA_013297675.1 Synechococcales cyanobacterium bin59.metabat.ball.084
GGGTCAAGACTAAAAGGCTCAAAGCAGGCTGGGATGACAACTATCTCAAAGATGTTCTTGGTGCTTTAAACATAGACATTGCCTAGTATACAGCGTTTGTTAAGAAATGTGTGCGGTTGCCCTAGGTACTTTCTCTATTCACTTCTCCCCTGATAGGTCTAAGGTATATACTGGCTATCTCTGGCAAAAGCTAAAGATTCTGTATCTATCCCCAGCCCCCCAAAGATCGTGGCGCGCGTCCTTCTCGAAAACATTTACAAAACCTACGCACCGGGCACCGACACGCCACCAGTGCTGCGACAAATTGACCTATCGATCGCCGATGGTGAGTTTATGGTGTTGGTCGGCCCATCGGGCTGTGGCAAAAGTACCTTACTGCGATCAATCGCCGGACTCGAACAACTCACCGCCGGTACCATCAGCATCGGCGACCGAGTAGTCAACGACCTGCCCCCCAAAGACCGAGATATTGCCATGGTCTTTCAAAGCTATGCCCTCTACCCCCACCTGCGGGTCTACGACAACATTGCTTTTGGCCTCAGACGACGGGGGTTGGCAGGTTTACCGGCGATCGGGCAAAACTTTTTAGTAGAAACCACCCGCAGCCTGCCCAAAGCCTTGAGGTATGAGACCGATCGAGAGCGTCAAATTAAACAGCAGGTCTATAAAGTCGCTGAAATGCTTCAGATTGAGGGCTTATTGCAACGCTTACCCAAACAGCTCTCTGGCGGCCAAAAACAGCGGGTGGCCTTGGGGAGAGCGATCGCCCGTGATGCTCAAGTATTTTTGATGGATGAGCCGCTTTCTAACCTAGATGCTAAGCTCCGAGCCGAAACCCGCAGCCAAATTGTGCGACTGCAACGGCAGCTCGGCAAAACTACCATCTATGTTACCCACGACCAAACCGAAGCCATGACCATGGGCGATCGCATTGCGGTGATGTATGGCGGCCAAATTCAGCAGGTGGCTTCGCCGTTAGAAATTTATCATCATCCGGTGAATACCTTTGTGGCACAGTTTATCGGTTCACCGCCGATGAATTTTGTGCCAGTCAGAGCAGATCTGCCCGCTTTGACTAATGGTGATTTACGAGTAACTTTGTCGGATTCGATCGCTCAAGCAGCCCAAAAGAACGGCAGCCGCAATCTGTTACTGGGCATCCGTCCCGAACACTTAGAACTAGCCGATCCTAATCCCGCTCATTTCCATGGTCGGGTAGAACTCATCGAAGCTTTGGGCACTGATACCTTTATTACGGTGCAGTTGGCCGGTTTACAAGATGCCCCTAGCTCAATCCAGGCCAGGATTTCACCAGAACAAACCGTTAAAAACGGCCAAGAAGTTTCGCTCTCCTTGGCCGCTGATAAAATTCACTTATTCGATCCCCAAACTACTTTGGCGATTTAGATACCTACATCATGTCGCCGCCGCCGCTGTAGTCTCCGCCGCCTTCATTGTCACGCTTAGAGCCGAGCAGATCTAGACGTTCTACCTTGACCACTGGGCTGGAGCGCTCATTGCCAGTAGCTCGATCGTTCCAAGATTCAATTTCTAGAGAGCCTTGAATACCAATCAAAGAGCCTTTCTTCACATAGTCCGCCGCGATCTTGGCGGTGTTGCCCCAAATTTTTAGGTTAAACCAATCGGTTTGATCATTGTTTTTCGATCGACGGTTAACGGCCATGGTTAGAGTGCAAAGGACACTGCCGCTTTCAAAATACTTGATTTCGGGGGTACCACCTACCCGACCGACGAGGTGTACAGAGTTGATATTCATATTTTTGGTATTTTTGTACGCAACAAAATTGTAATTTAAAAAGTCGATTTTGGCCACCGGTTGATAGACTTTAGATCGAAAATCGCGTAGAGTCTAAAGTCAGTATATCGACTGCCGCCAACTGGCTCAATTTGCCCTATTCTGGGTAGTCGAGAGTTACGATGTTCGTGTGGTGGTCTGGTTTTGAGCAAGGGCATTCAGCATCGTAAACGCTGGTAACAAGAATTACTAAAAGTTGGTCGAATTTATCTTGGGAGTGCTTTAAACAAATGAAATTTTTTAATCGGTTTTCTATGTCCCGCGATATGGGCATGGATCTAGGAACTGCTAATACCTTAGTGTATGTTGCAGGTAGAGGAATAGTATTGCAAGAACCATCGGTGGTGGCGATGGATCAAATTAAAAATATTCCTTTGGCCGTAGGCGAAGAAGCCAAAAGAATGTTGGGTCGAACCCCCGGCAACGTGATTGCGATTAGACCCTTGCGCGATGGGGTCATTGCCGACTTTTTTACAGCAGAAGTGATGCTGAAACACTTTATTCAGCGAGCCAATGAAGGCAATAACTTAGTGCGGCCTCGGATTGTGATTGGGATTCCTAGTGGTGTCACCGAAGTAGAGCGACGGGCGGTAATGGAAGCGGCACAACAGGCTGGAGCCAGTGAAGTATTTTTGATTGATGAACCAGTGGCAGCGGCGATCGGTGCCGGTTTACCAGTAGCCGAGCCTACCGGCAACATGATTATTGATATCGGCGGTGGTACTACCGAAGTGGCGGTGCTCAGTTTACAGGGATCGGTCATTAGCGACTCGGTGCGGGTAGCTGGGGATGAGCTTAGCGACTCGATTATTCAATACATGAAGAAAGTCCATAACTTGGTAATTGGAGAAAGAACCGCCGAAGAAATCAAGATCCAGGTGGGATCGGCTTACCCTACGCCCAATGATGACATTAATATGGAAGTGCGCGGTCTGCACATGCTTTCAGGCTTACCCCGGACAGTGACCATTAAGGCACCAGAGATTCGGGAAAGTATGTCGGAGCCGCTTTCGGTAATTGTGGAAGCCGTCAAGCGCACCTTAGAGCGCACTCCTCCAGAATTGGCTTCGGATATCATCGATCGAGGAATTATGCTGGCTGGTGGTGGTGCCTTATTAAGAGGCATTGATACTTTAATCAGCCATGAAACTGGAATTGTTGCTCACATTGCTGATGATCCCCTAACTTGTGTGGTTAAAGGTACTGGTTTAGTCTTAGAAAACTTCAAGCAACTAGAACGAGTATTTACGGCTAAATCCCGCACGGTTTAGGTTTGCAGGATACTTTTGGAAATAGAGACTTTAAGGGATATCCCTGAGGTTAAGGCTGCTATCACGCTATTTTGTGGAGTCTGGCATTATTTATTCTGCTAGAGTTCGGCAAATCAGCGGTGTGTTTTAGCGGTGAGCCGGTGGCATATTAAATTTAGTTGAGTGAGTGAACTACATGAATTTTTCGGCAAAGCGCTGGTGGGGTAAAAACGCGGGCAAATTAGTTGGTTCGGCAGTGGCAATTACTGGCGGTGCGATTTTGTGGCACACTCAAGCTGCATCGATTTGGGAAATTTATCGCACAATTTCTTTGCCTTTTCAGCCCAATGCTTACAGCCCTGCGGTGGTAGCTGATAGTCGGGCTGAGCAGCTAGAGCTAGAACTGGCCGAAGCGAAGGCTCAAAATGAAAAAATGAAGAAATTGCTAGAGCCTAACAATGATGGCTCACAAACCAAGCCGATCACCGTGGCCAAGGTCATTGGGCGCAGCGCCGATAACTGGTGGCAGCAAATTGTGATTGGTAAAGGGTCTAGTGATGGCGTGCAGGTTGGTTCGATCGCTCTTGATGGTAAAGGTTTGGTGGGCAGAGTTGCTCAGGTGACTCCTCACACCAGTCAAGTGCTGCTTGCTACCGATCCCAGTAGCCGCATTGGAGCCTTGATCTCGCGCAGTCGGCACATGGGCTATATTCAGGGTAACAATGATCGCTCCGATCGACTGGTGATGCAGTTTTTTGATAAAACTCCCGATGTGAAAGTCAATGACACAGTGGTTACGTCTAACGTTAGTCAGTTGTATCCAGGTGGACTGGTTGTAGGTAAAATCGTGCAGATCGATCTAGCTAAAGTCCCGGCTCCGGAAGCGATCGTCAAACTTACCGCTCCCGTTAACGCCTTGGAATGGTTGCAGATTTATCCTAGTCCACCAACTAATTTGCAAGCTGCTCCTAAACCATCAACTGCTCCTCAGTCTAATTAAACCAGTCCAATTAAAAATGATCTGGCCAAAAATGATCAAGTTCGACAACCTTTCTAAAACCAATTTGATGTTGCTCAATGGCCTGGTCATTGGGCTTTCGGTATTGCTCTGTGCCCTGTTGATTCCCACGCGCTGGCCAGGAATGGAGCTAATTAACATTGCTCCCAACTGGCTCATGATGTGGGTGGTAGCCTGGAGTGTCAAGCGATCAGTCTGGGAAGGCATGGTGGCCGGAATAGCTTTAGGAGCCATCCAAGATGGCCTGAGTGGCAGCCACTTGCCCTCTCATGTGTTCAGCTTGGTGGTAGTGGGAGTGCTAACGGCTGTGCTGCAAAAACAGCGGTATATCCAAGAAGAAGTTGTTTCGATCGCCATCATCACTTTTTTTATGACCGGCATTGCCGAGGCAGTTACTGCGATCCAATATATTTTGCAAACCCGCACCAGTTTTGCTGATATTGCCAGTAGCCCAATTTGGCTGCGCTACCAGCAAGTTGCTCTAGCCAGCGCCATCCTTAGCAGTCTATGGATGCCTGTGCTGTATTATCCCTTGAACCGCTGGTGGGAAAAAGTCGAGAGCGTAGAAGACTAAATAGCCACTCTAAATAGACTGCGAAAGCCTAAATAAATCTATACATGCAAAATTCTGTATCATTTGATACGGAATGCTATTATCTGCTATCTATAGGATCTCACAGAGTTAGCTAGCGGAGTTTACAGTCATGAGTGGAAATATGTCGCGCGTTCAGGCAATTCAACTAATTGCCAGCAGAGAGCCAAAACCGGCCAAAGCCCCCAAAAAATTAGAAGAAATGTGGGCAGTGAACGTTTTCAACCTGGAAAAAATGCAAAAGTCTCTGCCAGGGAACGTTTTTGAATCTTTGAAGAAAACTATTCAAGCCGGTGAGCCTTTAGATGGTTCCCTAGCTGATGTGGTGGCCACAGCAATGAAAGACTGGGCGATCTCCAAAGGAGCATTGTACTATTCCCACGTTTTTTATCCTTTGACCAATGCCACTGCTGAAAAGCATGATGGTTTTGTCTCGGTCAAGAGCGATGGCACAGCAATTACTGAATTTGAAGGTAAATTGTTGGTGCAGGGTGAGCCAGATGGTTCGTCTTTCCCCAATGGCGGTATTCGATCGACCTTTGAAGCCAGAGGTTATACCGCTTGGGATGTAACTAGTCCTGCTTACATTATGGAAACAGATAATGGCATGACCTTCTGTATTCCTACCGTGTTTGTGTCTTGGACGGGAGAAGCTCTAGACAAAAAAACTCCGCTGCTGCGATCGAATGCGGCCATGAATAAAGCAGCAACTAGAGTGTTGAAAGCTTTGGGCAATGCTGAAGTTGCCCCAGTAAACTCTAGCTGTGGTGCTGAGCAAGAATATTTCTTGGTAGATATCAACTTCGTGAACAGTCGCCCTGACCTGATGTTGTCTGGTCGTACTCTGTTTGGCAAACCCCCAGCCAAGGGTCAGCAGTTTGATGATCACTACTTTGGTGCCATCCCTGAGCGGGTACAAGTATTTATGCAAGAGGTAGAAGAAAAACTCTACCGCCTGGGCATTCCGGCTAAAACTCGTCACAACGAAGTAGCTCCGGGTCAGTTTGAAATCGCCCCCATTTATGAAGCGGCCAACGTCGCTGCCGATCACCAGCAGTTGTTGATGACGGTGCTGCGCAATACCGCCAAGAAGCACGGTTTTGTCTGCTTACTGCATGAGAAGCCTTTTGCTGGTATCAATGGTTCTGGTAAGCACGTTAACTGGTCTGTAGGCAACAAAACTCAGGGCAACTTGCTAGATCCAGGCGATGATCCACACACTAATCTACAATTCTTGACCTTCTGTGGCGCGGTAATTCGCGGCATTCATCAGTATGGACCGTTGCTCAGAGCAGTTATTGCTTCGGCCAGTAACGATCACCGCTTAGGAGCTAATGAAGCACCTCCAGCGATTATCTCGATCTATTTGGGTTCTCAAATTGCTGATGTGTTCGAGCAAATTAAAAAAGGCGAACTGAAAGGCTCTCAGCGCAAAGGCACCATGAATATGGGTGTGGGTACTTTGCCACTGCTGTTGCAAGATGCAGGCGATCGAAACCGCACTTCTCCTTTTGCTTTTACTGGCAACCGCTTTGAGTTCCGGGCAGTGGGTTCTGGTCAGGCAGTATCTGGTCCTTTGGTGGCCATGAACACCATCTTGGCGGATTCTTTGACTTGGATGGCCGATAAGTTAGAAGCTGCTATTAAGGGCGGCGCTAGCATCAATGATGCTGTTTTAGCTGTACTCAAAGAAGTCATGGAAAACCATAGCGCAGTGATTTTCAATGGCAATGGTTATTCGGAAGAATGGCACAAGATGGCGGTAGAGCAGCGGGGCTTGGCCAATCTGCGCACTACTGCTGATGCTTTGCCGGTGCTGAAAGACAGCAAAATCGAGGAGCTGTTCTCTAAGATGGAAGTGCTGTCTTCCGCTGAGTTGGCTAGTCGCTTTGAGACTTATGCTGAGCAATATATTAATTCGATCGATGTAGAAGCTAAGTTGGTCATCAACATGGCGAAAACTTCTATCTACCCAGCGGCTGCCCATTATCTAACCGATTTGGCCACGACTGCTGCCAAGATGAAAGAAATCGGTGCCGATTTTGGTAACTCAGAAATCGATAAGGTGGCGGGTTTAACTAAGTCGCTGTTAGCCAGCGTGGAAGCATTGAGCACTGCTCTACATAAGCATGACTTCGCCACTGTAGAAGACCACATGCAGCACGCTGCTAAGAGTATTCGTCCAGCGATGGATGAGGTGCGTCAGTACGCTGATGCTCTAGAAGCAGAAGTGGCTGATGATTTATGGCCATTGCCTACTTACCAAGAAATGCTGTTTATCAAGTAATTTTTGGAATTTGTTGATTGATTGCCCAGCCTTAAAGCTGGGCTTTTTGGTTTGGAAAAGAATCTTAAATTGATGGGGTACAATAATTGCATAGTCCCTTTACCTAACCATGCAGGATGAGTCTAATTACTCCGGCAGAAAGTAAAAATTTCAATGCTGATGCAAAAATCAGCGAAAAAAAGCGAGCGATCGCCTACAGTATGGATTTGCTTATTCCTGGGTTATATATCTGGCTGGGAATTTTTACTCTGAGAATTGGTGGCGAAGTACCAGATGATCAACCTTATAGATATCCTGGAATGCTAAATAGTCGTTATGGAATTGCATTAGTTCTTCCTGGCTATCATGTTTTCACCACATACAAGAACTCGTATGACCCTCGATAAACATCAACTTGATGGCATCGGTGGATTCAGTGAAAAGACTTTGCCAGCAGATCGATTTGAGGAGTTAATGATAAATTCTGGTTATTCCCAAATCGGTGCTGCTCCAGCCAAAAGAGATAGGGTGAAGATTTGGTGGACGCACGAAACTTTTAGAAATGTGGAAACTATTTACAACAGCGATAAAAGCTTGGTGATAACTGCTTACCATGTTTAAGTGATTTTCAATATTCTACTGAGATATTATGGGAATTAATCGTTGCTCCACTTCGTCAAGGTAGTCTGTCAGACCAGTTGATCTTCCTCTAGAAAGAAGAATTTCTAGACTAGTTTCTTCCCAGCATTGCTGCTCACGAGAAAAATCTCCATCTGTCAGCTTTTTAATTACCACTTTTGGATCCCTTTCATCTGACGAATTAGAGCGTAATCGATCGGCTTCAAGGCAAGGATCAAAGGTTAATTCTATAGTGATCTCTTTTAAGATTTTTTCTTCCTCTGAATTTAATGGCATGAACCCGTTTAAGACCCAAGCTTCTCGCATTCGATCGGCTGTCCCAATCAAGATTGCTAGTTGCCCATTATATTCCGATCGAGCTTGCTCAAGATGTTCTCTTCTTTCTGGCTGATTATCTAAGTCGCGGATGAAAATAACTGCTTTAATATCTCTTTTTAGTTTGTATTGGAGAAAGCTGATGAGCTTCAATACTTTGCTGGCTGCTTTACCGTCTGTTTTTAATCTTCCGTTTGATCGGATTCTGGGAAACTTAAATTCATGAGAAAAATGCTCAATGATGTCGCTGATATTTTTCCAGCAAGAATGTTCTGTACCTAAGTCTAAACCGCTCCATTTGATTAAATGGCTGAGGGTGTCAGCTTCTAACCATTCCACTTTTTCCAAGAGAACTCGTTCAGCTAACTTCGTAGAGATTTCTGCATCTGCTCTGCTTTCCACAATTACAATAATCTCAGGCATCTACTGATTCTCCATCTGTAACCCAATCCTCACCCTCCGCATCCCAGAATTCACCGGTAGTCAAAGTTTGCTTTGCCCATTCTACATCTGGATGTTCATCTAACCGCTTAGAATAAGTGAATCCATTACTGTTACTTAACACATGTACTTGAGATGGAGCCAGTTCATCTACAATATATGGAGAATGGGTAGAAAATATGATTTGCAAATCTTGATTGACTTGAATGATTTCTTTAAGAACATTAATCAATTCTCTCTGAGCATTTGGATGTAAGCCTTGTTCTATATCATCTAACAATATCAGCTTTGGCCTATTCGGACTCATTAAAACCGTCAGTAAACCTAGTGTTATCATTGTTCCTTCACTGATGGCATGAGCAGGAATTCGATCGCCGGTATTCATATCCAAGACAACTTCCTGACCAGCAACTTCCTGATTTTCTTCGTAGGAGATAGATTTTCCATCAACTTCGATTAATCGTTGTCGATCAATTTTTACTTTGGCACGTCTTACTCCGACCTTTCGCACACCCGGGACAATTCTTTGCAACATTTCTTGCAAAGATTGAAATCCTTCTGAAACTTCATTGATTAGATAATCTAAAGTAGGTGCTAAACCAGAACCATCAAATCCAACTTGTGGTGTAATTGATTCACTGTAAGCTGCTTTAGCAAGATTGGTGGATACTAATTTAAGATAAGCTGCTGATCTCAAAGATTCTTTTACTATTATTTCTGCATTCAGCAAAGAACTATCCTCTCCTGGCTCTTCACGTCCTTGTTTAGCAGTATTCCACAACACAATTTTCTCATAATAAGCAATCTTATTATGAAGTTTGTAACCAGCTATCCATCTATGTTCATCACTCCGCCGCCAGAAGCCACTTACAACAACTGACATATGATTCAAATTATTTGACCAATTTGACCGCTTTGTCACAATAAACTCAGGGGACTGTTGATCTTTAAAAATATCTTTAGATGTTAAGGTAGTAAGTTGACATAAAAAATACAATGCTTGCAAAACCGATGTCTTCCCAGAACTATTTTGGCCTACTAATGCGTGTAAGCGAGAATCATCAAAATTCAGCTTTGTCGATCGATGACTTTTGAAGTTATGTAGTTCAACCTGTTCGATCATTTCATAATCCTCGTATCTTGTCAGTCTAATTAGCTTGCAGCGGCAGTTCACCCACATAAGCTTTAACCTTAGGGATATCGCTGCGGAAAGAGCCTCCACATGATTGCCCCATATTTCTTGGCTTTCCTTTTGTCTCCTGGCATCCTCTCCGTCATCGAACTGCTCTGAGTTTACTTGTTGATGCTACCACAGCAATCATTTTTATTAATAACTAGCGCAATAAGCTGAACACATCATTTACAGTGATATTTAGATCTAAACATGACAACACTGGTAATTTGTTACTGCCAGATAGTTCGGAAGGGCTTTGGTCCGCCGGGAAAACTAAGATTGCTCGCTCAGGGCTTTTGCCGCAGCTTGATATTGGGAGTCTTCATCTTTAGTCTCCAGAGATTCACTGGCAGCCACTTTTACTTGTGGCTCAATGCCTTTTTTGTGAATATCTTGATGGCTGGGGGTTTCGTATTTGGCTACCGTTACCGCCATGCCGCTGCCATCATTGAGTTCAAATAATGACTGGATTAAACCCTTGCCAAAAGTTTTTTCGCCTACAATAATGCCTCGCTGATTGTCTTGCAAAGCTCCAGCCAAAATTTCGCTAGCGCTAGCGGTGCCAGAATTGACCAACACAGCTAGAGGTAAATCGGTAAGAGCTTCGTGAGTAGCATTAAAACTATCAGAAATCCCTTGGCGATTAACGGTATAGACGATCGTCGCATCGTTGAGCCACATACGGGCAATTTCTACTCCCGCTGTGACTAAGCCACCAGGATTATTGCGCAAGTCCAACACATAAGCCTTCGCACCTTTTTTAGCTAAGTCTTTAATGGCTGCCGCCGTTTCGGCTGGTGCTTTGGCGCTGAATTGGGCAAGACGGATGTAGCCGATCGGTTTTTGGCCATCTTTGCGCAGCTCAGCGATTACTGGATGCAGATCGATTTTTTGCCGTTCGAGAATTACTTCTTTTTCTGGGGCACCGGGTGATTTGATGGTGAGGCTAATATTAGTGCCTGCAGGGCCACGCATTTTGGCTGCCGCAGTATCTAGATCTAGTTCTTGGGTGGGAGTGGCATCAACTTTGACAATAATATCGTGGGTTTTAATGCCTGCTTTTGCGGCTGGTGAACCGGCGATCGGGGCAATAACTTCAATTTGTTTGCTCTCGGCGGTAATGCCGATCTGCAACCCCACTCCATAGAGTTCACCAGCGGTGTTTACTTGCAAGCTGCGATATTGTTCTGGGCGCAGTAGTCGGGTAAATGGTTCATCTAAGCTGGCCAGCATTTTCTCGATCGAGTTATAGGCCGACTCGGTATCAGGAATGGTTTGTTTGATGGTTTCGTCGCGAACTTTCCACCAGTTTTGATGATTATAGGTGTCGTCGTAGTAAGCCTGATTTACTGTGCGCCAAGCTTGCAGTACCAACTGCTGTTCAGCGCTGAGTGCTAGGGCGGGCTGGATGCCCAGACCAAACCAAAGTTGCAATATTAGCAATAAGCCACACCAAAAGCCGCGCTTGCCCATTTACCTACCTGAAAAAAATTTATGCCTATCCTCCATTAATACACATTTTTTTTGATCAGCAGGGCTGGCGATCAGTCAAAGGCTGATCAAGTTGCCAAAAATTCACAAAACCTATGCAAAATTTGAATGATCTGGTTGCAATATGGTTTGCGTAAGATGCTAAAACTCCACTAAATGGGGTAAGTGAGCGGAGCCGATAGCGTAGCGTCGCTGTTGGGCGATACACCATCCCCATGAATTCAATGAGTTCAAACTTGGCCCCGCTCAGGGAACGCCTTTATTAATGGTTTTTGGAATTGCTAATTTATGATCGACTAGCCAACACCGTGTCTAAGATTTTTTCGGGTACCTCTTGGAGATGGTGATGTTGCCAGGTGAAGAAGCCCACGCCCAGAGTGAGCGATCGAAGTTCTACAATAAAATTGTGCATTTCAGATTGGGGTAGATAAGTATCCACATCATCCCAGTCAATCCAGCCTGCTTTGGGGTTGTAGCCCAGAATTTGGCCGCGATGACCGCTGATTAACTGCAATACTCGGGCAGTGAATTCTTGCGGCGCTGAGACTTGGACAGCTTCGATCGGCTCCAACAAAGTGGGGTGACATTGCTGCATTCCCTCGGTCATCGCTAGACGGGCAGCAGTTTTAAAAGCTTGCTCTGAGCTATCCACCGAGTGATAAGAGCCATTGGTGAGCGTCACCGCCACATCTACCACCGGGAAACCCAAAGGGCCATGACCCAAATAATCCCGCACTCCGGTTTCTACGCCCGGAATATATTGTTTGGGCACTGCGCCACCGACGATCGTTTCTTGAAAACTAAAGCCTTGCCCCCGAGGCAGGGGCTGAATGCTCAGGTAAACATCCCCAAATTGACCATGGCCGCCCGATTGATGTTTGTATCTGCCGTGGATGGAGTCGATCGATTGGCTAATGGTTTCGCGGTAAGAAACTTGGGGCAAGTGGGTCTGCATCGGCAGATTATATTTACGCCGCAGCCGATCCATAGTGACTTGCAGGTGAATTTCGCCCTGCCCCCACAGAATTACCTCGTGGGTATCGCCATGTTGCTCCCAATGTAAGGCGGGGTCTTCTTCGCAGATTTTTTGCAGAGCGCCGCTGAGTTTTACTTCGTCATTGCGTTTAGCCGGAACAATTGCCATCGCATAGACTGGTGGCAACAGATCGGCAGTAGGTAAAGCACGATTCAGAGTTCTATTGCTCAGAGTCATACCGGTGGTGACTTTCTCTAGTTTACCAATGGCCACAATATCTCCAGCCTGCGCCATATTCAGGCTTTGGGTTTGCTGTCCTTGCAAGCGATAGATGCCACTGGAGCGGAATTCATTCAGGGTCATGCCTTCCAAGATAGTGCCTTGCCAAACTCGCACCAAGGACATTTTGCCCCCTTGGGGGGTGTAGAAAGATTTGAGAACCTGTGCCATTACGCCATCGTTGAGTTGCAGTCCTCGACGTTGAGCAGTGAGATTGGCATCGGGGGCTTCGCGCACCAAAGCATCCAATAGGGGTTTAACACCCCAATCTCGATCGGCGGCTCCCACAAATACCGGCACTACCAAGTCGGCTCCCAGCTCCATTTTTAGGTCTTGGATAATTTCGGCTTTGCTGGGTTCAATTTCGTCTAACAGTTCTTCGAGCAAGTGATCATCAAAATTGGCTAGTTCTTCCAGCATGGCCATGCGGGTAATCTTTTCGATTTCGGCCAGCTCGATCGGGAAAGTGATTGGTGCAATTTTTTCAGCATGGTAATGATACGCCTGTTCACTAACTAAATCAATAAATCCTAATAGCTCAGAGTCGTGAATAATTGGGTATTGGTGGGCGATGGCGGGACGGCTAGAGACTTGTTTGAGGGCGCAGAGTAAATCACCAAATTCGCTATTGGATCGCTCCATTTTGTTGATAAAAATCAGGTGGGGAATTTCCCAGTCGTCTAAGAACTTAAATAATGGTGCGAGAGTGAGCACTCTGTCGATCGCTGGCTCACAAACAATAACTGCAATATCTACTCCCACTAGGGCATTGTAGGTTTCTTGACCAAATTCGATCGAGCCGGGGCAGTCAATAAAGTTAAATTGAATGTCGCTGTATGTAGTGCTGGCGACGCTAATTTCTACCGTCATTTGTCGATCGCGGGCTTCTGGTGTGCCGTCACCGACGGTGTTGCCTTCTAGGACTTTGCCCTTGCGTTTAATTACACCAGAGAGGGCGAGGATACTTTCGAGTAACGTGGTCTTGCCGCTGAGATAGGGGCCAACGAGGCCCACGTTACAGATACGGCTGTCGTGTTCGATGTTCATGGCGGAACTCTCAAATATTCAATTGTTTAAAAGATTTGAAGCAGGTTTAAGGAAACCTGCTGACAGCGCTAGATTGCAATGGATTCTCTGCTAGGGCTGGGAGTGAATAATTGAAGCCTATCTCGGTGCTGATTATGATTCTATACATTAATCTAGGTGAGACCGATCGAGCACGCTTCTGCTACAGAACTTAACGAAATTGATGATCACAAAGTGTTCTTTCTTTCAGACCAAAGCCAGCAACATTTGATGTTGCTGGTTTGTTGTAGTCAAAATATTGCTAGTTTAAATCACAAGGAGAAATCCCTGGGGTTTTATAGCGCCAATTTACTTCCACAGTAGATTTAACAGTTGTGAGCACCTCATAGTTTAAATTAGGTACTCGATAGCGCCAGTTCATTACCGGAGGATTACTCCTAGCTGGTGTTTCAGACACACTAATATTCACGGGTGCAGCAATTCGATAACGCCAGTTTACTGTCTTAATTGCAATCATTTCAGGACAATCTTTCATAGTACTTCAGGGAAAATAAGGGGTGAACCAAAAGTATTTCAGTACTTTGATTTTCAAATCAGGAAGAAATGCTGGGAATTTTGGTCAAAATTTCTCGGGGAACTCTAAACCACTCCTTGACCCCTAAGATTGCGATAAAATTTGAGGAATAAATTGCTTCTAACAAATAAATGACCGACTCCGCCGCAGCATTAAGTAATCTAGAGCAAGCACAGCGCTGGTTTCGGCGAAATGTGATCGCTAAAATTGCCAATCTTAAACTGGCGATATTCATGCTGCTGATCATTGCCTTCTTTAGTATTGCGGGCACTGTCATTGAGCAAGGCCAACCCCCTGCTTATTATCAAACTAATTATCCTGAGCATCCTGCCCTATTTGGCTTTTTGAGCTGGAAAGTGATTCAGGTGGCTGGTTTAGACCATGTGTATCGCACCTGGTGGTACTTAGGTCTCCTGGCTTTCTTTGGCATCAGCTTAGCTACCTGTACTTTTACCACCCAGTTGCCCGCTCTGAAATCTGCCAGACGCTGGCGGTTTTATGATCAACCCCGCTTTTTTCAGAAACTGGCCTTGAGCGCGGCGGTTGATTCTAATATCTCTCAGCTACTGCCAGAACTAGCTGCCAAGAAATATCAGGTCTTTCAAGAAGGCGACAAGCTCTATGCCCGTAAAGGATTGATTGGTAAGATCGGTCCGATTATCGTTCATTTGGGCATGATTATTGTGCTAATTGGCGGAGTTATTGGTGCTTTGACTGGTTTCTTAGCCCAAGAAATGATCCCAGCCGGAGAAACCTTCCAAGTCAAAAACGTGATTGAAGCCGGTCAATGGTCTAAAGGTCAGGTGCCGAAGGATTATTCGATCGAAGTCCAAGATTTTCATATCGATTACAGCCCGGCGGGAGATATTGATCAGTTCTACTCCGACCTGAAAGTGATTGATGCTCAAGGTAAAGAGCTAAAAACCGAGACTATCTATGTGAATAAGCCCTTGATTTACCAAGGCGTAACTTTTTATCAGACGGACTGGGGTATTTCCGCCGTGCGAGTAAAAATCAACAACAGCCCAGTTTTTCAATTGCCCATGGCACAGTTAGGCACCGAGAAAGCCCGAATTTGGGGCACTTGGATTCCCACTAAGCCCGATTTGAGTGCCGGGGTTTCGGTATTAGCCAAAGATTTGCAGGGGACTGTGCTGATTTACGATACGGCTGGTCAGTTGATTGGTAGCGCCCGCGAAGGCGGGGCGATCGAGGTCAATGGTGTAAACTTGCAAATTCTCAAAGTAGTCGGCAGCACCGGTCTTCAGATCAAGGCTGATCCTGGTGTGCCAGTGGTTTATTTGGGCTTTGGTCTGTTGATGGCTGGAGTGATGATGAGTTATTTCTCCCACTCCCAGGTGTGGGCGGTCAACAAAGATCAGCAGTTGTTAATTGGTGGTCGCACCAATCGGGCACAGGTAACTTTTGAGCGGGAGCTGGTGGAAATAATCGATCGGCTACAAAATTCGTCTGTTGCTCCTAAGTCGATCGATCCTCCTGATAACGTTCAAGTTCTTGCTGAAAGGTAAACCTTTCAACTCAATAAGTTATTTAGTCTGCAACATTTTAACAAAGCGATCGAACTGAAAATGCTCAGCCATGAGCTGACGAATAATCGATACTTTCACTGGCTCCTGAATCCGAATTCGGGCAAAAGCATCCTCCACAATTTCTACGGTAGTCAAAGTATCGAAATCTACCGAAACAATAGGAATTTCTAGATCTTCAGCCCGCCGAATAATATAGGACTGGGGCGACAGATGGCCAGTAAGAATCAAACACTGAGTAGAAGTCTCTAGAGCCGCTAGCTGAATATCTTCCCGATCGCCCCCAGTTACCACCGCCATACAGCGAGCTTTCCGGAAATAATCCAAAGCAGCGCTCACATTCATCGCCCCGATCGACAGACTCTCAACCAGCAAATCTAACCTTTCTGGGCAGCAGAGCACCTCGGCCTGCAATCTTTTCACTAGCTCACCCACACTCACGCTGCGCAGAGTACGGTTTTGGGGCAAGATGCCTAAGACCGCAATCCCCTGTTTTTCTAAAGCCGGAGAAATTTCTTGGCTCACCACCGCCATATCAGCCGGTGGTACATCATTAATCACCACTCCCAACAGCCGATCGCCCAACAAATCTTGAGCCTCCAACAACCGCTCGATCGACTGAATAGACTTATAGCGCATTACCAACAACACCGTGGCATTAGCCACATCAGCAATCTGAGCAGTAGATAAATCGAAGCTGCGCCCTTCCCACAAATTGCTGCCGCCTTCAATGCATAGCAGCCGATCGGGCACCATGACCTGTTGGTGGAGCAAAGCTTGATAATCTTCAGTATCAGCACCAACCAACCGTTGACGCTGAGCTGTGGCAGTTAAACCCACCAGCGGCATAAAGACTTGGGATGCCGTCAAGCCCAGCCATTGACGCATCAACCCCACATCAGCTTCTTCTTGGCCTTGGCCATTTTCGTAATAATTTCCTAAAGGCTTGCTGTAGGAAATTTCTACTCCTTGCTGCTGAAGCTTGTCGGCCAAACCCAACAAAATTGCCGACTTCCCACTGCAAGCTTCCATAGAAGCAATTAGTAAATGTTTATTCGCCGCTGCCACTCCTCAACTCCCTGCTGCAAATGTTATTAACTATACTCGGGATTCTGCCCCTAGATCATCTACGAGCGGTATTTTTCTGGTAGTGGGCAGCACCAGACAAAAAGTTCCCAAAAACTTTATTGGCAGTCTACTCTTCCATTTTGAGCAGCTTACGGTAGAAGAGCTGAGGAAAATCAGGAATATCAGCGTCTTTGCAGCTAATTAGCCAATCAATCAAAAAGCTGATGAATTCAGAATTCATCATGCTCAACTCATAAATCAGATCAGCGTTTTCTTCAAACTGCATCCGGCAACGAGTCATATCTCCGGGTAAATCGCGCATTACCCAGTTGGCCACAAAGGGGATTTGCTCTTCGTTAGCAACGTTGCGATAGCCCGTCAAGCCACCTTTGTAATATAAAGTGATTGCCTTGGGCAGCATATTGCGCCGAGCCATCGACTTCATAAAATACGGCATATAGAGGTTCACTTTGTCGGGGCTAGCGGGAGTGATCTCATCGAAAAAACTCATAGACAAACCTGAAAAATAAGCTGATGGTTCTCTTTAGCATTCACCAAAATCCTGGCAAACTTGCTATCCGAAGAGAGAAAATTGTGAAGATTCGCGCTAAAATCCGATCACTAAACGTAAGATCACACCCCACACTATGGCTCCGCTAGTTGCAAATTACTATCTGACCTACCGCTGCAATGCCCGCTGTCACTTCTGCAATATTTGGGCATTAGAACCCCCCGCCGAAGCAGATTTGGCTACCATTGAGCACAACCTCAAAGACCTACGCAGGTTGGGGGTGAAATATATTGATTTTACTGGTGGCGAACCTTTGCTCCGCACTGATGCCCCAGAAGTTTATCAAGCAGCAAAAAAGCTGGGTTTTTATACCAGCATGACCACCAACACTATCCTTTACCAACAAAAAGCTAAGTCCATGCAGGGGTTGGTGGATTTCTTGAATTTCTCGCTGGATGGCGGTGATGCCGAAACTCACGACCAATCTAGAGGGGTACGGATTTTTGACACCTTGATTAAATCAGTAGAACTCGCTCATTCTCTGGGTGAAAACCCGGTATTGAACCACACCGTTACTGCTCAAAACTACGGACGGATTGATGAAGTGGGTGAGCTTGGCCAAAAACTAGGAGCCAGAGTGTGGTTAAACCCAGCCTTTACGGCCTATGAGCATTACAACTCCAAGAAAAACCCCACCACCGAGATGATCGAGGCGATCAAGAGCAGTGCTAGCAAATATAGCTGCATTGGTTATAATCGAGCCGCCTTGGCCTTTATTGCAGACGGTGGTAACGACACCAGCAACCCTCGCTGCAAGGCCGTGGATGCGGTAATTGCCATCTCGCCTGATGACAAACTGTTATTGCCCTGTTACCACTTTGCTCAAGATGGGGTGGCGATCGAAGGCAAGCTCTATGACTTATACAAAGAATCCGAAAAAGTCGAAAGCTATCGCCAGTCTCAGGGCAAGCTCTCGGTATGTGAGGGCTGTACAGTCTGGTGCTATTTGATTCCTAGCTTCTTTATGGGCATCGACAAATACTGGTGGCTGAACGGACTCAGCAACGCTGAAGAGTTCTTTGCCCGCAAGAAGTTCTTGCAAACGGTTTAAGCCCCATGTCCAATAACAGTCTGCCGCTGCCAGAAGATCTGTCGCTTGACCATCAAGCGATTGATTTTACTTTGGGTATGGATGGCCGCCGGATCAAGGCAGCACTGGTATTGGCTACAGTGTGGGTGATCGTCTTGACCATTCATGCGATCGATGGCTGGTGGGTAGTGTGCGCAGCAGCCCTAGTGCTGTTGCCCCATGCGTTCAAGCTATTGACGGCCAAACCAGTCGCGTCCCCAGCCAAAACAGAGGCTCTGCCCTCGATCACCCTATTAGTTTCAGCCCAAAACGAAGAATCAGTGGTCGCCCAACTGGCCGCCAATCTTTGCCAGCTCGATTATCCAGCAGAACTCTACGAAGTTTGGGTAATTGATGACCGCAGCACCGATCGCACCCCCCAACTTTTAGACGAATTAGCCCAACAGTATCCTCAACTGCGAGTTTTGCACCGCACCACTGGCGGCGGTGGCAAATCGGGAGCACTAAATCAAGTTTTACCTCTCACCAACGGTGAGCTGGTGGGTGTATTCGATGCTGATGCCCAAGTGGAGCCAGATTTTTTGCGATCGGTTGCCAGCTATTTTCAGCGCCCCCAAGTGGGCGCAATTCAACTGCGCAAGGCAGTAGCCAATGCCGATACCAATTGGTTAACCAAAGGACAGTCGATCGAAATGGCCTTAGATGCCTACTTACAACAGCAGCGTATTGCCGTAGGTGGCGTTGGAGAGCTACGGGGCAATGGCCAGTTTGTCCGCCGCCAAGCTTTGGCCGACTGTGGCGGCTGGAATGAAGAAACTATTACTGATGACTTAGATCTAACTCTGCGCTTGCATTTAAATGGCTGGGATATAGATTTAGCCAGTTCTCCAGCGGTTTTAGAAGAAGGTGTCACCAGCCTCCAAGCCCTGTGGCATCAGCGGAATCGTTGGGCAGAAGGCGGCTATCAACGGTATTTAGACTATTGGCGGTTGGTAAATACCGATCGGTTAGGCGGTAAACAGTGGGATTTGGTGGCTTTGGCTTTGATGCAGTATTTGTTACCCAGTGCAGTTTTACCGGATTTAATTGGGGCTGTAATTTGGCATCAGTTGCCCTTATTAGGACCATTGACGGCGATCGGTCTACTATTGCAAACTGTTGGGATCGTGGTAGGATTACGGCGCACTAGTCAGCCCAGTTTGAGCCAACTCTGGTTGGGGCTAACCTACATGCTGCATTGGATGGTGGTAATGCCCGCAGTTACGCTGCGCATGTCATTTCGTCCTA